>JAFZLJ010000146.1 GCA_017551545.1 Treponema sp.
ACAAATGACATTCCCCGATAAAAAATATGTATCTCTTGATGATAAGGAACTGCGTACACTTGCGGCTTCAAATCCAAAAGATTTTCTTGAGGCTTTTCCTGATGGTGTGATTATTGATGAAGCACAAAAGGTGCCTGAAATTTTTGATGCAGTAAAATTATTTGTAGACAGTCATAAACATGAGCCGGGAAAATACATACTTACAGGTTCAAGTCAATTTAAACTAAAAGAAAATATGACAGATTCTCTTGCAGGCCGTGCCGCTTTTTTGCAGCTTTTACCGTTTTCTCTTGGAGAATTAAAGGATGCAAAACTGATTCCGCAAAGCCCTTATGATCTGATTTTCAAAGGCTTTTACCCGCCTCTTTATGACAGCGAAAAGCATTTTATTCCTGATGACTGGTTTGAAAGTTATATAGATACTTATCTTGATTTGGATGTAAAGGAACACATAACTGCAACAAATATTTCAACCTTCAAAAAGTTTATACAGATTTGTGCACTTTATTCGGGACAGCTTCTTTCAATGGAAAGCATTTCTAAAAATCTTGGAGTATCAGCACCTACTGTAAAACAATGGCTTTCTATTCTTGAATCTTCTTTTATCATTCATCTGCTTGAACCAGACTTGAATAATCTTGGACGCTCTATTATAAAAACACCAAAATTGTATTTTACAGACACAGGCCTTTTATGCCATCTTCTCAGGCTAAATTCAAAGGAAGAACTGCTGCTAAGTCCTTATAAGGGTGCAGTCGTAGAATCTTTTGCCCTGGCAGAACTCTTAAAATCCCGAAGCAATATTGGTAAAAAGCCGGAACTTTCATTTTTCCGAGATTCAAAAGGTTTTGAAGTTGATACAATTGCAGACTGGAAACATACCTATGCTATCGAAATAAAAAGCAACTCTGATACAGAACAAAAACTTTCTGCCAATACACGAAAATATGTTTCTTTGCGCTCTGATACAAAATGTAAGGGTGTAGTTTTCTATCTTGGAGATATTACCTGCACCATAAATGGCATTAAGTATGTAAGCTGGCATGACTGGGATAGTTTATTTTAAGGTGCTGTGGAATAATAGGATTGTCAATCAAAACAACTCGTCCAGCAGAATATAATATCTGATTTTTTCCCAGTCAGGCTCAATCCCAAGAGCTTCAAAAAGTAATTCAGGAGTAAAGCCCTCATAAACCTTTTTGCCCCAGGTGCCGTCTGCATTGTGTTTAAGACTTCGGTAACAAAGTGCTATGTCCAGCCATTTGTTGTTTACGGCTGTGTCTCCCAAATCTATTAAACCGCTGAGTTTACCGTCTTCAATAAAAACATTTGGCAAACAAAAATCTCCGTGCGACAAAACAGGCTCACGCTCCGGTTTGTTTACTTCCAGCCATTCAAGCAGCGCCTTAGGATTTTCAAAACCGTTCGGTCCGTAAGTTTCAGGCTCGGCATCATCCACATCAACAAGATTATTTTCAACGCGGTACCTTGCTTCTGCGAGTTCATCATCAAGTGTAATCTTACGAGGACAATCAGAAATATCCACACTCCACAAAAGCTTGAGCGCCTGGGCGAGAAGTTCGCAAAGCTCTTTAGGTCGTGACATGTAGTAATCGTCACAGCTCATTTTTCCTGTCACTCTGCTCATAAGAAGATACTGGAGTCCTGCGGCTTCACCCTTTTCATAAGCAATAACCTTAGGCACCGGAACCTTACCTTCCAGCCAGCGCATCATCGCAACAGTTTCATCATTTTTTTCAGAGGCCTTTTCAATTTTAAGAACACAGTCATCAAACATCAAAACCTTTGCCTGCGACTTTCCCATATCATCATAGGTATATTTTTTGCCTGAAACGAGAGACTGAATTTTTACCGGTAGATTTTCTATCATATCTTTCATTCTGTCTGCATTCTCTTATTTACAAGCCATTCAATTCCAGATTCTGTTTGATCTACACCTGGGTTGCGGTTGGTCATAACTATTGAGATTTCTTTGGTGCGATAGTTCATTTTGAGCATGCACTGAGCATTCTCGCCCCAGCCTTGAGAAACCAGAATGTCCTGTCCGCCTATGAATAAACCAAGGCCTGTCCAGGAAAAATCTTTTACAGGAGTTGCCATCTCCTTTGCCAGACTTGAGGCTAAGAAATTGCCTTGTCCATTCAGCGAAGCAACAAAGGCTTTTGCAATTGCAAGAAGTTCTTTTGGTGTGGTCCACAGTCCGGATGCAGCGAGGTCTGGAATGACAGGGAATCTTCCTGGGATTGGATTTCCTTCATCATCATAACCGGTTGCCATTTTGTTTTCAAAGCGCTCTGCATTTTTTGAGGAAATAAAGAAAGTGCTTTTAAGCTGCAGCGAATCAAAAATCATTTCCTTTGCAAAATCTTCAAAAGGTTTCTGACTAATTTCCTGAACAAGCAGCTGCAGTACGCAGTAGCCGGCATCAGAATATTCAAAGGCAGTTCCCGGATCTTTTTCAGAGCAGGTCGGACGATTATTGTAAGAGGTTTTTCCATCAAGAATATCTATAAGTGTAATTTCCGGATCGCCGCGACGAAGACCATAAAAAGCATCTTCGCCATCAAGGATTCCTGCAGTGTGACATAGAATTGCCCTGATAGTGGCACTGCTTTCGTTGCCGTCAGACATTCGCAGCTTCCATTGCTTCAAATACAGATTCGCCGGTTTATCAATATCAATCAGTTTCTGTTCATGCAGCTTCATAACGCAAATTGCAGTAATAAATTTTGAAATAGAACACGCAGGAAAAATAGTGTTCTCATCTACTACTACTTTGTTTTCTATATCTGCAAATCCAAAATACTCTTCTGCAAGCTCGCCGGCAGCATTCACCCAGGCACAACCAATTCCA
Organism: Treponema sp.; assembly: GCA_017551545.1. Taxonomy (GTDB): domain Bacteria; phylum Spirochaetota; class Spirochaetia; order Treponematales; family Treponemataceae; genus Treponema_D. The sequence goes on from JAFZLJ010000146.1 coordinate 2,876, forward strand.
GGAAATCGTTCGATAATCTGATTTTTCATTTGCTACTCCTGTTTACGAATTCATCAGATCGTTTAATGTGTCTTCAGTTTCAACCGGCTCCCAGTGACCTTCCACACAGGTTGCAGGATTCAGCGCTTTGATTTTATCTGCAAGCTTCTGACAGAGAACAGGATCTTTTTTATCATGTACAAAATCACTGTAGGTTGAGTCTCCAAGGAAAAGCACTTTGTCTTCTTCAATATAGACAAGTGTAGAATCCTCGGTATGCGGTGCGTCACTTTCCACAACACGAACTTTGCAGCCACCAAGGTCGAGTGTCATTTCTCCAGCGAACAAAATATCAGCCGGAACAACAATCACTTCCTTGCCACCCGCATATTCTTTTCGGATGCTTTCGTGAAGTGAAAGAAACTCGGCCGGGCCGTTGGTTTCAATTTTCGACTTCCATTCAAGCAGGTGTCTGTTTGTTTTTTCGTTTGCAATGCACAAACCGTTTACCGCATGCATTCCAAAAGTGTGATCCCAGTGCCAGTGAGTAAGAACAGTGAGAGAAGGCAAAGGCAACCCTTCGGCCTCCAGCAGCGCATAGAATTCCTTTACGTGATTGTCAGAATGCCCTGCATCAATTGCAAGACTCCAGTTATCACCTTTTACATAACCCAGATTCGGGCGGTCTCTTTCTTCTTCGAAAGGCATATACCAGATGTGTTCAGATAGTTTGTTAAGTTCCATTTTTTTTCTCTCCTTTAGTCAGCAAGCCACTTTGCAAAAGCCACATTTGTCGTACATTCAACAAACCCATTTTTCTTATAGAAATTATAAGCCGGAACGTTCGAATCCGTCAAAAGGAAAATCTGCTTGAGCCCCATCTCCTTTATCGCCTTTTCAATCTCTGCAATAAAGAAGCTTCCGGCTCCCGCACCCTGCCGTTCAGTTTTTACACAAAACTCATTTATGATATATTCAGTTCCCCTGTACCAGTGCTTGATATATCCCATAGAAATTCCTATCGGCTGGTCATCATCAAACAATCCGAAAGTCAAAGAATAGCCCTGATCAACAAGATCGTTGATGTACATATCAAGCTGATTTGTATCAGACCAGTCGTCATTCCAGGGCTCTTTTGTGAACACACTGGTAAACACGTCAGTTATAATTTCTTTGTCTTTTATACTAAGTCTTTTTATACTAAGCATAACTCCTCCTTGTCTCATCCGTCATTGCGAGGGCAAAGCCCGTGGCAATCCACTTATCTTTATTTATGGATTGCTTCGCCTTCGGCTCGCAATGACGAAGATTATTTTTTCATATACCAGTAAGTGTAAACTTTCCTAAATCCAAGTTTTTCATAAAGTCTGGCTGCAATTTCGTTAGTCTGAACTACCTGAAGGTATGCATATTCTGCTCCATGCTCTTTCGCTTTTGCAATCAAGGCCTTGCAGACTTTTTCTCCAAGACCAAGGCCTCGAAACTTTTCATTCACAATAACATTCTGAATAAGTGCATACCCATGTTCAATTGCGGCAGAAGCACAGGCAGCCACTTTACCTTCATGCAGAACAGAACAATAAATTGTATCGACCAGAACTTTTGAAAGCATTTTTTTGAAAGTATCCTGATTTTTTATTTCACTGATATTTTCAAAATCAAAATAATATGGCAGCCATTCATCAGGTTTATCCGAAAAACAAGTGTCTTTGAAAAGCTGGTCACTGCCATCCTGCAAATTATCCAGAAGCATTACATCTGTTGGCGTTACAATCTGGTAGCCGCGCTTGGCCAGCAAATCTGATAATTCCTTATCATTTTCTGTAAGCTTGAAATTTGCAGGCAGTCCTTGCTTTTCATAGCATTTTTCACAGTAAGAAATTTTTTCTTCTAACGGAATAGTTGAAGGATAGATAAGGCTTATTGAATTCGCACGACCTGTGTAGCCGTTTGAAAAGCGCATGATCCAGCCATCATACTGCATGATTTTTAATGCAACATGTCCGTTTGAAGCAATTTCTTCTAAAAACCTGATTTTGTCTGTCATTTTTATAAATCCCATCCCCAGTAGCGATTTTTTTGATACTCCCTTGTAAACTTAGCAATCTGCATCATTTTGGCTTTGCCCCATTCGTTTTCCTGGTGCAGCTGCTGATAAGTTGCCCAGCGTTCTTCGCTCAAAGTCCCGTCTGCCAAAGCCGCAAGAACAGCACAACCAGGCTCATTCGTATGAGAGCAGTCGTTAAACTTGCACTGGTCAAAGAGCTCAACTACATCAGAAAAAGTTTCATCAATTCCTTCTTCCATGTCCAGCACACCAATTTCTCGCAGGCCCGGAGTATCCATAATCCAAGCTCCGTTTTGCAGCTGGAACAACTGACGGTAAGTTGTGGTGTGTCGTCCTTTGCCGTCTGAATCGCGGATTTGATTTACCTTCATCAAATCTCCGCCGTTCAAGGTGTTGAGCAAGGTAGACTTACCGACCCCCGACGAGCCAACAAGCGCAATTGTTTTATCCTTTTGCATGTAAGGTTCAAGCTTTTCAATTCCATAGCCGGTCAAAGAACTGATTGCAATTACATCAGCTTTGTCGCAGACTGCCTGAGTGATTTCTACTTTGAGCTCAACATCATCACACAAATCTGCCTTAGACAAAATTACAACAGGCTTGGCCCCGGTGTTCAAGGTAATAGAAACATAACGCGCAATTCTATTTTCACTGTAATCCTGATTAAGCGAGGTAACGATGAATACATAATCAAAGTTTGAAACGATAGTTTCTTCCAGAAGATTTTTTACAAATCCTTCTGCGTGGCCACTTCTGTTAGGACGTTTGAATACGGTGTTGCGAGGCAGCACTTCATCAATCAGCGCGTCGCCATATTCATTTGTAATTACTTTTACATAGTCACCAACAACAGGAGGTTCCAGTCCGAGATTATAAAATTTTCCTTTAAGCTTTCCGAGCAATTCTTTCTCGGAGTTTACACCTTTGCTATCATCACACGGCAAAAGTGAAAAAAGATTTTTCTGCACGCAGGAAACGCGCGCGGTAATTGTATTATTTGTTTTCAATTTTAAGATTCCTAAAAGCAAGAATAAACACCCGGGAGGGCATTCCAGTACAGCTCCGCTTTTAGTTTAAAGAAGCGGAGGTCGATGAACTAATAAAACGTGAATCAATCATAAATCTTTCTCAACCTCCTTTTGTATAAGATATTTACAGATTAGCAAAAACTTTCATAAAAATCAAGACAAGCCGGTACTACAGTTTTAACCCCTTTTATTTTCCCACTCATCCCGTGTAATCAAACAGGTAAGCTCTCCTGAAGTAATTCCCGTCTTAGGATAAGTTCGTGTCCCTTTGTCATCAACCAGTGTCATTCCAATTTTTTTCATAACGCCAAACGATGCCGGATTTTTACAATCACACTGGGCATACACCTTGTCAATTGAAAGATTTTCAAACGCAAAGTCCAGAAGTGCCGCAGCAGCCTCAGACGCAAAACCCTGACCTCTGTAATTCTTATTTATTATCCAGCCGAGGCATGCATAAGAATGGTCTTCGCTATGACTAAGGTCTGCATCACATCCGCCGATAATTTTTCCTTCATAAACAATTACAAACTCATAATCAAGCTGACCGTCACTCCCCCACTCTTCTGCATTTCGTTTTACAAAATCGCAGGTCTCTTCAAAAGTATCATTGGGCAGCCAGAACATCATTGTGATTTCTTTGTCGCCTGCGTATTCGTGGATTTCTTTTTCATCGCCAAGCTGGACCGGGCGCAGGGTGAGTCTTTTAGTTTTTAGAATTGGTTTTTCCATAATTTAAACTTCCTGTTCGGAATAATAAATTATTATAACCTAGATTCAAAAAATCTTCAAAATTTTGTCTGCTTTGAAAGCTTTTGCAAAATATGTTAATATCACAAATATGATTAAAGCCGTTATTTTTGATATGTTCGAAACGCTTGTTACCTTGTTTGTTGGAAAAACTTATTTTAGTGAAAATGTAGTTGCAGATCTTGGACTTGAGCATGAACTTGACACATATAGAAAAGCATGGCACGCAACTGAAAATGACAGGACCCTTGGTAAAATCACTTTTGCACAGGGAATAGAAACTGCACTCCGCGAACTTGGTAAGTATACTCCCGAAAAAGTTGAACTTGTAATATCTCACAGACTTGCCGCTTTGCAGGATACTTTTTCTGCAATTCCAAAAGAGTCTGTTCAACTTTTGCAGGAGCTTAAAAAGCGTGGAATAGAAATTGGCCTTATGACAAACACCTTTTCTGATGAACGCGATTTTGTAAAAGCATGTGAATTGTTTCCTTATTTTGATGTGCCTCTTATTTCCTATGAAATTGGAATTTGTAAACCAAGCCAGGAAATGTTTGATATGATGAAAAAGCGATTAGGAGTTTCTGCAGCTGAATGCCTTTATGTTGGCGACGGCGGCTCCCGCGAATTATACGCTGCTCGAGAAGCTGGTATGAAACCTGTTCAATGCACCTGGTTCCATGACCTTGCCTTTGAGCCGCATGTACCCTGCCCTATTCTTGATGAATTTGAACATGCAGAAAAACAACTGGATATTCTGAAGTTCCTATAATTTATCTGTCTTTAAAGTTTTTAAATACTCTTTATGCTCGTCAGAAACACGAAAGCTTTCACATGCTTTTTGAATTGCCTTGTTGTGAGTCCATGGTTCCAGGCGGTGCTTTTCTATAACAGGAAGTGTTGCATCATATTGTTTTGCTAGTGCTGTAGCAAAGTACCAGGCTATCATCATTTTAAGGTAATAGTCGTCTCCTTTTTTTGAAGCAACAAGCTCAAGATATTCCGGCTTAAAATCTTCACCAAGAAATTCGTTCATGAGCATGCGCATTCCAAAACGCGCTGTATAAACGTGTTTGCTTGAAATCCATTTTTTTATATAAGGCAAAAGTCGTTCATGATTTTTCTTAAAGACCTTTGGACTAGACTGATCACAAACAGGCCAGCAATCAATGTAAGGAAGAAATTTTTCTACAGCAGAAATACATTCATCAAAATCTTTAATCATAGAAACAATAAAAAAATGAATGAGATTTTCTTCATAATATTTATGCGGGAGCGTTGCAAGAAAATCCTTAGCTTCTGGGGAACCAGAAATTTCATTTGCAATTTTTCTCATATCAGGAGTGCGAACCCCTATCATCGTGTTGCTGTTAATATTCGGAACAAGCGGAATCTGAAACTTTCGGTATTTTAAATCCTGTACTTTTATAAGTCTGTCGTAAATTGTCATAACATAATTATACAACAGATTTTTTAGAAACAAAATGATATAATCATAAAATAGCGCGAGGTAAATATGATAAACAAAAATGATTTTCCTGTTTTAGAATTTGACACAGACAAGGTTGCCAAGTTGAATCCGAGTCAGCTTGTTGATAAAAAGTTTGACGCAACAAGAATGATTATTACATTTTTCCCTGATGCAATTAATAAACTTATTGCAAATGGCGAGCTTGAAGTTTATTACAAAATTGGCGGAGAAAATCCTTTTACAATTTACCGCTTTGTAAAAGACCCTGATGTCCTAATTGTTCTGGGTCAAGTTGGTTGTCCTTCCTGTGGTGGAAATCTTGATTTGTTTTATGCCTTTGGAATTACAAAAGTAATGTTCTGTGGCGGCGGTGGAGTCTTAGACAAAAATATTAAAGTAGGCCAGCTTCTTGTTGTAGACGGTGCAATCCGCGACGAAGGATTTTCTTATCATTATGTTGAACCTTCGCGCTTCATTTATACAGACAAAAAAATCAGCGACAAAATTGCAGCTTATCTTGAGCAATATAATATTCCTTATCTTCGAGGCCTTACCTGGACTACAGATGCCCTTTTCCGAGAGACCGCAGAAAAAGTAGAACTACGAAAAAGCGAAGGCGCAAAAATCGTAGAAATGGAACAGGCAGGATGTATTGCTGTTGCACAGTTCCGAGGCTTTGATTACGGTGCAATCATTTACGGCGGCGACGATGTTGCTTCAGAAGAATGGAATCACCGCGGCTGGAATACACGAGAAGGAATACGATTTAATCTTGTAATGCTATGTAAGGAAATTGTTAAAGAATTTTAATTATAGTGAGGCATAACAAATGGCAAACAAAAAATATTTAAAAAAATTATTATCAACATTTTTGTACGTGGCAATCTTTTTATGCTGCTGTGGAATCAACAAGGTTTATGCTGCAGGCAGGGTTGCAATTAACGAAACAAACTTCCCCGACCCTATTTTCAGATCTGTAATTGCAAGCCCCGATTATGACAAGGATCGGGACGGCTATCTTTCTGAATATGAAATTGACATGACCTATAACCTTCACTGCGAAAACCTTGGGATTCATTCTGTAAAAGGGATCGAATACTTTGAGTCTCTTGTAGGAATCTGGTGTCTGAACAATCATATTTCGGAATGGGATCTTTCGGGTAATCCTCATGTTAAGGGAATCTGGTGCTCCTTTAATGATTTTAAATCCCTTGATTTTTCTGACTGCCCTGAACTTGAATGGGTTTATTGTTACAACTGCGACCTTCGTTCTTTAAATGTTTCAAACAATCCGGAGCTTGCTTACATGGAGTGTAATGCAAATCCAAATCTTACAAAGCTTGATATCAGCAAAAATCCTAAGCTTGAAAATTTATTCTGTAGTGACTGCGGGCTTACCTCTCTTGATGTTTCAAATAATCCGCTGCTTTGTGAACTTGACGCTTTTAACAATGATTTACGCACTCTTGATTTTTCAAACAACAAAAATCTTAAACGCCTTGATATCTGGAATAACCCAAAGCTTGGCAATGTTGATGTAAGCAACCTTAAAGGACTTCAGTTTTACAACTGTGCAAAAAACAATGTTACCAGTCTTGATATGAGCGGCAACAAAGAACTTGTAATGCTTGTGTGCAGTTATAATGAAAACCTTACATACCTTAATGTAACAAAAAATCCAAGACTTGCTTATCTTAATCTTGAATGCGATTACAGGCTCACTTCTCTTGATATTTCAAAAAATCCAAAGCTTTATCATCTGTATGCGTTCGGCCTTCTTGCCCTGCCGGCAATTAATATAAGTTACAACAGTCGTCTTGTAAAAGCTTACAAGGAAGGGGAATATAAAGAAGAACCTCATCTTGGTTCTGTTCACTCCTACACTCTTGATTACGGTGGCAGCGGGGATTATTTTGATGACCTTAAGCACGAGCTTGTTGTAGACGATGGAAAAATGATTATTGTAAATCCTGTTTCCTCCGACAATACTCCCGACTCTTATGTTAATAAAAAAGACGGACATTCTGTTTTTGATAAATTTGTAACACGCGAAGAAGCAGTTCAGCTTTTATATGAAATGGCCGGAAGCCCTGAGGTAAGCGGAAATTCCCGTTTTAAGGATGTTTCTCCTGATTCACCTTATGCAAAGGCAATCAAGTGGGGCGAAGATAATAAAATCTGTTTTGGATTTCCAATTATCTGTTCCGATTCTTTTGGCGTTGGAAGGCCGCTCACAAGAGAAGACTTTGGTCTTATGGCACACCGCTATGCAGAGTATCTTGGTTTTGGTACCGCCTTTGATTACGGAAGAACAGACTGGTTCGATGATTTTTACGATATAGAGTTTTATGCCTGGGGACCTTTTACCTGGTCAATTCAGTGGGGAGTTGTAGAACCCGTTGGAAACAAATGTTATCCTCATGGCAGAGTAACCCGCGAAGAACTGGAAAAAGGTGCTGCTCAGATTTTTGATCTTGATGAAGGCGCTTCCTACTCTGCAAGAGTAAATGGTAACGGAGAATAAAACAATTACAAGAATCATAAAGCTTGCAATTGCTGATATCAAACAATATCCTGAATCTGTTTTTCCTTATGAATTTATTTTAGCATGATTTTGTATTTAGAACATAAGCTTCATATGCTTTTTCCCAGGTATCAAGTGCGTACGGTCTTCTTTCATCGCCAAGCTTTTTTGCATACTCTTCTACAAATGCCAGGAAAAAATGCAAACGTTCGCGGCATGTAGAAAGCTCTTCAATAATAAGCTCGGTCCACACTCTTGCCTGTTTATACTGGTCCGACTGCCTCAAAGTATTGATATATGAAGCCTTGTCAAAAAGAACTCTTTTTTCTTCTATGCTCACTTTTCCGTCATCAGTGATTTCAAGAATTGTATAAGGCATGCTGTCTTTTTTGCCGTCTAACGGAAGCCCGCAGGAACCAGGATTTATCAGATAAACATCTTTTTCTTTTACTTTATACGACCACTGAATATGTGCATGTCCAAAAATATAAATACCTTTATCTAATTTTGAAACACATTCTTGAAATTGAGGATCATTGTCCCATTCAGCGTGAATTTCGTCCAGAATTCGTTGCGGATCTGCGTCCGGCTGTGTGTTCCTGTTTGCAACTACTACCGAATTCCATGTATAAAACGGGTAAGTTCCAACAAAAGTCATAGAAGAATGGGCCATATGAACAGGAATTCCGTTACATTCAAAATCAGCAGTATGTGGAAGCTGCAACATATACTCACGATTATCCTGTTTTATGTTTTTATAATTCCAATAAGAAATCTGCATCTGCCCGTCTGTCCATTTTGAAGGGTCTTTTCCAACAAGATCTTCAATGTATTTTTCTTCATTCCCGCGGATAACAGTTTTGTTTGGAATAGCCTGGATTGTTTCTAAACATTCATTAGGCCAGGGCCCGCTAAGGCAATAATCCCCAACAAAAAGATAATGAGAGACATTCTGATTTTTAGCATCCTCGAGCACTGCCTGCAGCGCCGGAAGGTTTCCATGAATATCTGAAATGATTGCGTATTTCATATTAATCCTTTGACATTACAAAATCTTTCCCATTTCAACACGCATGTTGTGTTCTTCAGGGCCCTTGTTTGAGTAGCAGTATCTGTCAAAGCCTATGATTTCAAAACCGTGCTTTTTGTAAAAAGAAATTGCTTTAAAGTTGAAAGTCTGTGTTTCAAGAATAACCATTCTTGCGCCGGATTTTTTTGCATCCTGCAAGATTGCTTCCATGAGCTTTGTGCCTATTCCGCTTCTTCGGTTGGCTCCATCAAACACGCAGATATTTGCAATCACAAAACGGTTGTTCCATTTTTCAAGAAAGCCTTCTACCATGCCAATAAGCTTGTCGTCTTCAAAAGCGCCGTAAGCAACAGGTTGGTCAAGCCAGTCCTGCAAAAGATCTTCGTAAATTGTCATCCGCAAAGGCTCGTCGCTTATAACCCATTTTACTTCAAAGCCTTCGTCGGATGGTTCAATTGAAAGAAATCTGTCCGAAAGAATTTCAGCCTGATATTTTTGACCTTTGTAAGTGTCGTAATCAAGTTCTTTTATAATCATTCTTTGGCGAGTCTAACTTCGGTAACCATATCAGCATTTACATATCTGATATTTTTTTTGTCTTCAATTTTGATGAAGTTGTCTTCTACAGCAAGAACTGTAGCAACATAACCACCTAAGCCACCTTCGATATAGATAGTTACTTGTTTTCCAATACATTCCGAAAGCATTTTTGGTGCCATAAATTTTTCTCCTTTTCTTGTTCTTCTTCTAAGCTGTCTGTGTCTTCGTCTCCTGCTATGTATCATAGGAAGATAGATGCAGAGGACAAAAACTATAAAGAAATAATACGATGACATATTTAAATGATAGTTCAAAAAAGCAGATTTTTCAACATTTTACTGTTGTGTTTAGTCTATCTGCACCTTATCTTTCAAGTTTGTAATATTATAGAAATCATGATAAAATTAAAAAACAGAGGATGGAAAAATGAAGACAGCAGTTATTTATATATCACAGACAGGATTCACAAAAAAATACGCAGAATGGATTGCCGAAAAATCAGGCGCAGATCTTTTTACTTTTAAGGACGCAAAAAAGAAAAAGGCTTCTTTCTTTGCAGAATACGATGCCATTATTTATGCCGGCTGGTGTATGGCAGGCAAGGTTGTAAAGCAGGAATGGTTTTTGGAAAAGGCAGCAGCATTAAAGGGAAAGAAGCTCGCAATTGTAGCTGTAGGGGCTAGTCCTAATGAAAGTCCAGAAGTTGAAACTGCAATGGCAAATCTGATTACAGAAGAACAAAAGCAGTATATAAAAGTTTTCTACTGTCAGGGTGGAATTGATTACTCAAAGATGAAGCTTTCGTCAAAGATGGCTTTGAAAATGTTTTCTACAATCTTGAAAAATTCAAAAGACCCAAAACAACGAGAACAGGGCGCATTTATTGATCATTCATATGATGTTTCTGATATAAAATTTATTGACCCTGTTCTCAGTTTTATCAGTTAATTATTTTAGTTTATCCTCACCTTGGCCTTCAAGTCTGAATAATTTTCATTGAGCCAGGTGAGAAGTTTTTCTTTGCTGAACGCGGTGTCTTCAAAAATCGAGGTGTCCGGTTTGAGGATAATCTGAGTTCCATGCGGGATTGTAGAATCATTATTTTTGCTTGTGACCGAATGCTGTGGAACTCCGCGGATGTAATCCTGCTCGTAGATTTTGCCGTTTCGCCAGACAGTTATTGTAAGCTTTTCAGAAAGGGAGTTTACAAGCTTAAGGTCATCAAACGGCAGGTCTCCCATCTGGGCATACTCAACCTTTGTAATAGGTTTACCTGAAAAAAGATTCTGTAAGACTTCTTCGTGAACAACCCCGTCATCATCAAGCTTGATACCGCGACCGTCATCAAAAATTTTAAGGCAATTATCAGGCAGCAGGCAAACTTCAATTTTTGAACAGAAGCCCGCAGCCAGTTCTTCAAACGAATTACCAAGAATCGTATAAATCATTTTGTGCATGTCATCACATAAACTCATTTTTTCTTCCTCCATTGATTTGATTTTACAGTTTGCAAAAAGTTCAACCTCCGGAATGTCGTACTCTTGCAAATAGTTTTTAATATCTTTTGGAGAAGAGCCGTATAGACTTTTAAACGATCTTGTAAAACCTTCGTGAGATTCAAAGGAATATTTCATAGCAACATCAATCACCTTCATACCGTCAAGCAAATCCTTTATGGAATATTGCAGCTTCCTTATGCGCACATAACCCGTAATCGGAATGCCGTAAAGATCCATAAATTTTCTGCTGATGTAATAAGGACTGTAGCCCATAAAATCTGCGAGTTCCTTTAGCTCAAGTTTGTTCTCAATGTTTTTTTCAACATATTCAAACAGCGGTTTAAAATCATCCATGTCTGGCTCCTCCAAAATTATACGATAATTTTACCACCGCTGTCATTTTGATTCTTGATAATTTTTGCGATTTATAAAAGGAAGCACGCGCGCCATACTTCCTTTACTAAAATTCAATTATTATTTGTGCACCACCAGACGGATTGTTTTGGGCAGTAATCTGTGCGCCTAATAAATCACACAGAGTCTTTGCAATTGAAAGGCCAAGTCCCGAGCCCGATTTATTTGCTTCGTAAGTGTGTGCCTGATTTCCTTTATAAAAGCGCTCGAAAATATGAGCAATTGTCTGCGATTCAAAACCAGGACCATCATCCGTAAAAATCAAATCAACGGTATTTTCTTTCTGAATTGCAGACAGCATGATTTTACATTCCGGTCCTGCAAACTTTAGACTGTTCGAAATCAGGATAATAAAAATCTGGTGAAGTTTTTGTTCATCGGAATAAAGGGTGAGCGAAGATTTTTGTTGAACGCCTGCCAATTCCTCTTGTTCAGAATTTTCATACACCACATTTTCCGAATACTCTTTTTGTAAGTTTTTAAAAAAATCATTTACCACAATCGTGGCTTTTTCAACTTTTACCTGTCCTTCTTCCAGTTTTGAAAGCTCAAGTAAAGTCGTAACTATTCCATTCATATTCTGGGTTTCGCGTAAAATTGTGTTTATAGATTCTTCGAACTGTGCGACATCGTCTTTTCCCCAGCGTTTAATTAAGTTTGCGTGACCGTCTATTATAGAAATAGGGGTTTTTAATTCGTGGCTTACATTACTAGTAAAGGTTCGTTCCCTATCATAATCCTGACGAAGCTTCTTAAACGCGCTGATTGTCTTTTTTGAAATTAAATATGAGATTGCAAAAGCCAGAAGCAGCACAGGCAAAAGTGCAAATAAAACAAGACGCGGAACTTCATTAAGCATCTTGGCTGCAGAATCATTTTCAATATCAATTGCGGTTTCCACGGTGACAGAACTTACACCGTCTGGACTAACTTTTTGAGTCAGGAATCGCACATTAAGATTTGAATCTATGAAATAATCTTTTTCAAAATACTCTTTTACTTTACCATTAGAATCCAAAAGCGGGAGCAGGGAATCATTTGTAAAAAGAACATCTTTTGATTCATCATAAACTGTGTAGGTTATGTAATAATACGGAAGTGTGATAAAATCAAGGTCATCTATATTTCCGTTGACGATAGTCTGACAAATAAGGGCAGCACTTTCCCGAAGTTCTTTTGACTGTTTGTTTTTTACCGAAAGATTTAAAAGTCCTATAAACAGAACGGAAAGAAAAAGCATTGCCGCCGCAAGAAGCAGCATAAATTTTAACGCAAGAGAAAATGA
>JAFZLJ010000147.1 GCA_017551545.1 Treponema sp.
CCTCCTGAAGACCCCAGAGAGACTATCTGGTTGATAGGATGCAGGTGTAAGCGTCGTGAGGCGTTCAGCCGAGCATTACTAATAGGTCGTGAGGCTTGACCATATTATTGTTTCCGTTCTTCGCACGTCATTGCGAGCGCAGCGAAGCAACCTTCATTAATATCCGTTCCAAAGTTTTATCTGTGCACCGGGTTCCCGGTCTTACGGATGAAGCTCCTTATTAAATTAGTATAAAAATGCTAGTGACCATAGTGGAGAGGTAATACCCGTTCCCATTCCGAACACGGAAGTCAAGCTCTCTTACGCCGATGATACTGCTCTTCAGCGGGAAAGTAGGAAGTTGCTAGCTTTTTTTTATTTAACCCAATTCCTGTTTCTGTATACATTCCTTTCTTTGCCGCTGAAGGCAGTATGACTTCAAGTACGCGCGACTCGCAGGATTAATCCTGCTCGGAGCCGGATTTTCGGATAATCCTAAAACGACCCTGTCGGCTCGTTTTTTAACGGATTTCCGATTATCGGCTAGTAGAAAGCTGCAACATGGTCCGATATTAATATCAAAACCACAAGAAGGCCTTCATATGCTCTGGATTGCCACGCTTCGCTCGCAATGACGTGGTATGTTTAAGATTACGTGCGTTTGCATCGAAAGTATTTGATTAGCACGTAGGAATTTAATTAATGAAATACAAATTACGTGTGAATTGAGTGTTTTAAGCTGAAATGCACGTAAACGGTTTTATTTGAATCAATTATTTACGTGCAGATTGATTCCATTTATTCTGAATGCACGTAATTAAAAAGAAAGGGGCTGATTTGATAACACTTGGGCGTTGCGGGCCTGATTAAAAAAGGCCTTACCCGCTGGGTGGAATGAAAGAAAGAAACAAGTCGGGTATACTGGATTCGAACCAGCGACCTCAACGTCCCGAACGTCGCGCGCTACCAGCTGCGCTAATACCCGTAATAAAATTGTAAATAAAAAAAGCCTTCCGCATTTGGAAGGCTTAGCGCGAGCGGCGGGGCTCGAACCCGCGATCTCCGGCGTGACAGGCCAGCGCGATAACCAGCTTCGCTACGCCCGCGTGATGTAATATATATTATAGAAAAAAGCGGGTTGTGTCAACTGGTTGAAGAACAAAAAGTATAGATATATTATGCAAAATATTGCGGATACTTTTTCTGGATTTCTGCGGCGTCGAGTCTTGTTCTGTTTATATGCTCTGCTGTAAGCTCACGTGCTGCTTCTGCATCTTTATCCTGTATTGCCTGAAGAATCTGCTTATGAACTTTCAGAATAGGGGTGCGGTCTGCTCCATGAACTCTAAGTGCGCGGAAACGGTCATGATGTATGTTCATTGATTTTACCATGTAGTAACACTGCATCTTATTTGTAATTTCGTACATCTTCTGGTGAAAAAGGTTATCCATTTCCATAAATTTATCAATATTATTTTGTTTAAGCAAGAATTCCTGTAATTCAACATTTTCAGTAAGATACTTAATATCTTCATCATTTGCAATTTTGCAGGCCTCTTCTGTAATTGCAGATTCAAGTGTTGCACGTACAAAAACTGCTTCATTTACAAGCTCAAGATTAATAAGGCTTACAAGACTTCCTTTTTGAGGAAAAATTTCTACAATCTTTGTTTTAGAAAGCTCTTGAAGTGCTTCGTGAACAGGTGTTCTTGATAAATCAAGCTCGTATGCCAGATCCTGTTCACTGATCATCGTACCTGGTTTGAGCTCAAGACTGATGATATTATCCCGTATTACACGGAAGGCATAGTCTCTGTTTGATTCCTTTGGTAGTTTTTCAATATTTTTCATAAAAAATCCTCAAAAATGAATTTTTTTCTTGACTTTTACAAATCTTGCTTTATGATAATTATAGAACATCGAACTAGTATACTAGTGAACTAGCAAGCTTATATACTAGTATGTACAAAGGTGATAAAATTGTCAAATAAAAAATTCAAAAATTCTGAAAAAAATGTTTCGGCTCTGGCATTAAAAAAGGCATCATTTAATCGTTATATGCGTAAGTATTGGCAGTATTATCTGCTGCTGCTGGTTCCGGTAATTTATTATATTGTAATCCGTTATGTGCCTATGGCTGGTAATATTATTGCCTTCAGGCGCTATAGGGCAGGTCACAGTATTTTTGGAGATGAATGGAGCGGCTTTAAATATTTTAAACAGTTTATTGCCGATACCTCTTTCTGGCGTGCCTTTAGAAATACTCTTTCTTTAAATATCTTCTATCTTCTTGTACGCTTTCCTCTTACTTTGATTTTTGCCCTGCTCTTGAATGAAATAAGAAACATTCATTGGAAAAAGTTTGTTCAGACAGTTTCATATCTCCCGCATTTTATTTCCATTGTAATTGTTACAGGTATGATCCGAGAACTGCTTTCGACAAATGGACCAATCAATGCTTTTATAAAGCATTTAGGCTATGATCCAATTACCTTTATAGCTCAGGCAAATTACTTCCCTTCAATCTTTGTTATTTCAGGCGTATGGCAGAGTCTTGGCTGGGGTACAATTCTTTATCTGGCCGCAATTTCAAATATAAATCCATCCCTCTATGAAGCAGCTGAAGTAGACGGGGCTAATCATTTTCAAAGAGTATGGCATGTTACAATACCATGTATCTTACCGACAATTGCGACGCTCCTTATTTTAGATATTGGTGGTCTTGTAGGATCTGGCGGATCATTTGAAAAGGTCTTCCTCTTATATAATCCTATGACCTACGAGACTGCTGATATCATTTCTACCTATGTTTATCGTCTTGGTCTTTATTCCGGCAACTACTCATATGCTACGGCAGTAAGTTTGTTTGAAGGCCTTCTTAATTTAATTCTTCTAACGGTTGCAAACAGAGTCTCTAAAAAAGTAACCGGTTCAGGTTTGTGGTAAGGAGAAAAGTATGGCTGGTAGAAAAATAAAAGAAACAACCGGATATTTGATTTTTAAGGTTTTCAACACTCTTATTATGATTCTTGTTTGTATAGCAACACTGTATCCTTTCCTTTACCTTGTTGCTCAATCCTTATCTTCTGAACAGGCAATCATTATGGGAAAGGTTTCTCTATTCCCTGTAGATTTTAATATTACTACCTATAAGTCAGTTCTAGAAAAAGGAGACTTTTTGCGTAGTTATAAAAATACGCTTATTTATGTAATTATCGGAACCATTTCTTCTCTGGTATTGAGCTGCTGTATGGCTTATCCTCTGTCTAAACCAGAAATCAAGGGTTCTAAGTTCTTAATGAAGTTTATTATTTTTACAATGTATTTTGGCGGCGGACTCATTCCAACTTATGTTCTTATGAGAAAGCTTAATCTTGTAAATACAATCCGCGGCTTTATTATGCCTTCGCTTTTGAGTACTTACTACATTATTCTTATGCGTTCCTTCTTTCAGGGAATTCCTAAGGATTTGGAGGAGGCTGCCGAAATTGATGGTCTTAGTCCGATAGGAATTTTTATAAAGGTTGTATTCCCGCTTTCCATGCCGATTATTGCTACTATGATCTTGTTTAATGCGGTTGGTTACTGGAATAACTGGTTCAATTCATTCTTGTATCTTGATAAAAAAGATATGTGGCCTGTTGCTTATTATCTGCGTACTATTATTTCTGGAGCTACAACTTCTGCAGATCCTGGCGAAGTTTCTGCCGAGAAAATGCAGATTGCAGCAAATATCAGGTCTTGTTCTATGGTCTTAATGGCTTTACCGATTATTCTTGTCTATCCGTTTGTACAAAAGTACTACGTTCAGGGCATGATGCTTGGTGGAGTAAAAGAATAAAAAGTGTTCATAGGTCAAAAAAGGAGGAAAACTATGAAAAAAATTGTTTCTATGGCATTAGTAATTGCTTGTGCGATTTCTTTGTTCACAGGATGTTCTGGTTCTAAGAAGAAAGCTGCTGTTAGTGCTGATGCTGCTGTAGGCTATACTTTTGGAGAAGAAGTAACATTCCACTCTGACGAGCCTGTAACTTATCCAATGTTCTTTAGCGATGCATCATGGTATGCAATGCAGGATACCTGGTTAACAGAAGGTATTTTTAAGGATATTGAAAATCTTACAAATGTACATCTTGATATTACTTCTTATGATAGCGGCGACTACAACCAGAAGATTAACCTTGCAATCAACTCTGGTTCTGCTGCATATATCATTCCTAAAGTATATGAAGAAGGACAGTATGTAGCTGGTGGTGGTGTAGTAGCTGTTTCTGATTACACACAGTATATGCCTAACTTTACTGCATTTGTAAATAAGTATAATTTGCAGTCAGACCTCGATACAATCCGCCAGGTTGATGGAAAATTCTATCGCCTCCCAGGACTTCATCAGGCTGTAGCTCCAAACTATACTCTTATGGTTCGTGATGATATTTTCAAGGCAGCAGGATACGATGTTCGTGAACTCGAAAAGACATGGACATGGGAATCTCTCCTTGACGTTCTTATCGAAGTAAAGAAATATATGGTTTCACAGGGAATGATCAAAGCTTCTGACTACATCTGGTCTGACCTCTGGTGTGGTAGCGAATCTGGAAAAGGAAACGGTGGTAACCTTCTTAAATTAATGGGAACATCTTACAATGTACTTTCCGGATGGGCTATTGATGGTTCAAACGGTGGTATTAAGTGGGATCCTGCAAAGAAGGAATTCTATTCTTCTTCTATCAGTGATGACTTCAAGAAGTTCATTTCTGTTGCTAACCGCTATGTAAAGGAAGGAATCCTTGATCCAGAAACCTTTACACAGGCTGATGATGTTGCTAACAACAAGTTCTTCAACGGTCAGACAGTTATCAAATCTACAAACCTTTCACAGATGCAGAGCGATACAGACAGTCTTAAGAAGATTGTTCCAGATGCAGAAGTATATATTACAGTTTACCCTGCTGGTTCAACAAACAAACTTTCTGACGGTGGACGTCTTGAAAACGGTGTAATGCTTTCTAAGAAGGCTTTGGATGAACTTGGTGAAGCCGGCTTCATTAAGATGGTTCGCTTTGTTGACTGGCTCTTCTACTCAAGCGAAGCTTACTCACTCTACAAGTGGGGTCCAGAAGGCAAGACTTGGCAGTGGGCTACAGTAGACGGTGAAAAGGTTAAGAAGCTTCTCCCTGGTTACAAGTGTGGTGGTCTTGGTATTGGTGGTTCTGATGATGATGTTGATATCCGTCTCAAGTGGGGATATGCCGGTGGTAACTTCTGGTACGGACACTCTACAGCAGAACTTACAGATAACTTTGCTGCAGACAGAAAGGACCTTTATGCCCGCTTCTCTGCTTACAAGGTAACTCCAGAAGTAGATCCTGCTGCTAAACCAAGTGAAGATGAACGTGAACAGCTCAACCTTTGGGCTACTCCACTTATCGATACAATCAACACCTGGACTTTGAACTTTATTCTCGGAAACAAGGATATCAACAAAGACTGGGATGCTTATGTAGCAGATTGTAAGAATAAGAACATCGAAAAGGTTGTAAGCAAAGTAAATGAAATCTATAGCAAACAGGCTAAATAAATAGATTCATAGTCGAAAAACTCAAATCTGGGCATTGCGTCGTTGTTTCGGCGTAATGCCTCTTATTTTTTTATAGGTGCGTATAAAATGACTTGCATCTGTAAAGCCTGTTTCCTGACTTATATAATCAAGAGTTTTGTCTGTGTAGAGAAGCAGAGTGTCTGCCTTACAGATTCGTACAAATTCAATATATTCCTTACATGTTTTTCCAAACTGAGCTTTAAACTGTTTTGCAAAATTTGAATAGCACATGCCGCATCGGTTGGCAAGTTCTTCTATGCTGATGTTTTCGGCAGAATGCTGGTCAATGTATTCGAGCACAGAAAAATCCTTAGAAGAAAACTGGTCGAATGTAGTTTTTGCAGAAAGCTTAAGTCCCCGGCGCAGCCAGATTCTCATAAGCTCTGTAATAATCAAACTTATCATTGAAGCAACTTTAATATCATAGCCAAACTGTTTGTTGTTTGTTTCCCAGATGCAGTTTTCAAAGAACAACTTTACAGGATTATATTTGAGTTCTTCTGCTGTAATCAGATTATAGGGAGTGTCATCCTTTGTGATATTTGCAAGAAGCTTTGGAAGCTTTGGAGAACCCGGTGTTGTATTTGAAAGAATCATGTCGTCAAATTTGATGCCGTAAAATAAAAGCTCTTCTTCGGGGTTGTTTGCATTTTTTGAAGGAATATCAAGGAATGAATGAATCTGTTTCGGGTGATAAATTATCATGTCGCCTGGGTTTAGTGTATACTGGTGATTATCTACTTCTGTATAAAGAACCCCTTTTACAAGATAAACCATTTCGGTAAAATAGTGCCAATGAGGTTTTACAACCCTCCAGTCGCCTTTAAAGGTCTGGAAAGGTGCATTTAAACTGTCGCTGTATTCAAATAATTCATCCATAATGCCCGCTCCGAAAAATAGAGATTTGTACAATTATTCACTTACTTTGTTTATATCACGAAATCAATTGTTATGCTAGAGTATAATTATGTTAAAATGGATCTGGAGTTATATTGGTAAATACAAGTTTCTCATGATTTTTGGACTTACCTTGAGCGTAATTGTTGCCGGCTTTGCTGTAGTTAATCCGCTTATTTCCGGAACAATCGTTGATAAGGTAATTAATTCTCCTGAACATGATTTTAACCTTCTTGTAAGACTCATCCTTCTTATGGTTGGTGCAACTCTTTTTAAGGCTATCCTGCGTTATTCTTATCAGCTGATTTTTGAACATGTTTCGCAGAATGTAATCCGCCGTATGCGCGAAGATTTGTATGCTCATATTCAGACTCTTGATTTTGCCTGGTATGACAAAGCTCCAGCCGGAAACGTTCTTACTCTGCTTACCTCTGACTTGGATAAGGTACGCCACTTTGTTGCCTGGGTTTTGTACCAGAGTCTTGAAAATTCTCTTGTTTATACTTTTTCAATAGTCACTCTTGGAATGATAAACTGGAAACTCATGCTTGCATTCCTTGGAATTGCTCCTTTTGTTCTTGTACTCGTTCAGAAGTTTAAAGGTCAGATCAGGCCTGCTCATATGAAGGTACGCGATCAGTTTGCAGTTTTGAATACCAGAGTAGGTGAGAATATAGAAGGAAACCGCGTTGTAAAAGCATTTGTACGCGAATCTTATGAAATAGGCAAGTTTGATAACGACAACGACGGTTACCGTAAAGCTGCCGTAAACAATGCCGATGTCCGCGTAAAATATACTCCGTGGATTGATACTCTTTGCGGACTTTTGCCTGTAGTTCTGATTTTATTTGGCGGTTACCTTGTAATCAGAGGCGAAATGACTATTGGTGAGCTTGTTACCTTTAATGGTTTAATGTGGGCCTTTACTCAGCCAATAAACATGTTTGGTATGCTCGTTGATAATATCCAGAACTTTGGTGCTTCGGGTGACAGACTTTATGAGCTTTGGAAAACTAAGCCTTCTGTAAAAAAAGGTTATGAGACAATTGAAGAAGCAAATGCAGTTAGCAGTCTGGGTCCGGCAAGCAAGCTTTCTGATGATTTTAAGTGTCAGGGACGCGTTGAGTTTAAGAATGTTTCTTTTGCATATAATCAAGTTCCTGTAATCAAAAACATGAGCTTTACTATTGAGCCTGGTATGACTGTTGGAATCCTTGGTCCTACAGGAAGCGGTAAATCTACAATCGCAAATCTTATGTGCCGTTATTATGATGTTTCGGACGGTGCAATTTTGATTGACGGAAAAGATGTTCGTGATTATGTTCCGGAGATTCTGCGTAAAAACATTGGTATTACTATGCAGGAGGCTTTCCTGTTCAGCGATACTGTAGAAGGCAATATTGCTTTTGGTAATCAGGATGCAACTTTTGAAGAAGTAGAGCATGCTGCAGAACTTGCACGCGTAAAGGAATTTATTGGCGACCTGACCGAAGGTTACGATACAATTGTTGGTGAGCGTGGGGTAGGCCTTAGCGGTGGTCAGAAGCAGCGTATTGCACTTGCACGACTTTTCCTTGCAAATCCAAAAATCATGATTCTTGATGATACAACCTCTGCTGTTGATATTGAAACTGAACAGAAAATCAGGCAGTCAATCAAAGAGCAGAGTCAGGGGCATACAACCTTTATTATAAGTCATCGTATTTCTTCCTTTGAGAACTGCGATTTAGTTCTTGTAATTCAGAACGGCGAGATTTCAGAAATGGGCACTAACGAAGAACTTCTTGCAAAGCCGGGATATTACAAAGATGTTTATCTGGAGCAGAATTATGGCAAGAAATAAATTTGATACAGATGAAGAAATAGAACAGAAACTCAATCTTAAAATAATTCCGCGAATGATGCGCTGGATAAAGCCGTATACCTGGTGGATGGTGCTTGCCTGCTTTATCATGCTTGTTGCTTCGGGCATTTCGCTTTTGAGTCCGTACCTTATCCGTACTGCAATTGACCAGGCTATTCCTGCGGCCAATTATAATATGCTCATTAAGATTTCTGTGTTCATTGTTGTTACAACACTTTTTGCCAGAATTCTTCTTGCAGCAAAACTCCGTCTTATGACACGAGTTGCACAAAAGATTATTGTTACAATCCGTAAAGAAGTTTTTACAAAGCTTCAGGCACTGCCATTTACATATTTTGACAGCCGCCCTCACGGTAAGATTTTGATTCGTGTTGTAAACTATGTAAACTCACTTTCTGATTTGCTCAGTAACGGAATAATCCAGCTTATTAGTGATTTGTTTACTCTTGTTGTAATTGTGTGCTTTATGCTGGCAATTGATGTTCGTTTGACTCTTGTTTGTATGGCAGTGCTCCCTGTGCTTTTGCTTGTTCTTGTTTCTATGAAGAAAAAACAGCACGAGGCCTGGAAGCAGGAAAGTTATAAGCGTTCTAATTTGACTGCATATCTTTCTGAAAGTCTTAACGGAATGAAAATTACCCAGAGCTTTGCACGCGAACGAGTAAACCAGGGAATCTTCAACGAGCTTTGTGACAAATGTAAAAAGGTCTGGATCCGCGCCGTAAACATGAACAATATAATCTGGCCTGTTGTAGATAATCTTTCTACTTTGGGTGTTGCACTTGTTTACATGGCTGGTATTGCCTGGCTTGGAGACGGCATGGGCGGCACTGTTACTGTAGGTACACTTGTTGCTTTTACAGGATACATATGGCGCTTCTGGATGCCTATTCAAAACCTTGGAAATTTTTATAACTCAATGGTAACTACCGGCGCTTATGTAGAACGCATTTTTGAACTGCTCGACGAGCCGGAAGACATTACAGACAGAGACGGCGCAGTAGAACTTCCTCCAATCCGCGGACACGTTACTTTTGATCATGTAAACTTCAGCTATGAGCCGGGTAATCCTATTCTTAAGGATGTAAACTTTACTATTACACCTGGAACAAGCGTTGCAATTGTTGGACCTACAGGTGCCGGTAAAACTACAATAGTAAACCTTCTCACACGCTTTTATAATCCTGATGACGGAAAGATTTTGATTGATGGTCTTGATATTCAAAGCCTTCAGATTAAAAGTATCCGTAAGCAGGTTGGCGTAATGCTCCAGGATTCCTTCCTGTTCAGCGGTACCATTATGGAAAATATCCGCTACGGCCGCCTTGACGCCACAGACGAAGAATGTATTGCAGCAGCTAAGACTGTTCAGGCACACGAGTTTATTGCGGCATTCCCGGATGGTTATAATACCAAGGTTACTGCAAATGGTGGAGGTCTTTCTCAAGGACAGAAGCAGCTTATTTCTTTTGCAAGAGTTTTACTTTCGGATCCGCGCATTTTGATTCTGGACGAGGCAACAAGTTCTGTAGACACTCAGACTGAAAAGGCATTGCAGAAGGGTCTGGACGAACTCTTAAAGGGCCGCACAAGCTTTATCATTGCCCACCGCCTTTCGACAATCCGCAATTCAGACATTATTTTCTTTGTCGACCACGGTGAAATTGTAGAACGAGGAAACCACAAGGAACTCATGGCTCTTAACGGTAACTATGCGCATCTAGTTAATGGTGTGTAATCGTGTTAGAATAAAGCATGAAATTTTTACACATTTCAGACCTTCATTTTGGCAAAAAGCTCAATGAATTTTCTTTGATTGAAGACCAGAAATTCATTATATACGAAATCCTGCAGTGCATTGACGAGCACAAGCCTGATGCAATTCTTGTTGCAGGAGATGTTTACGACAAGAATATTCCAAGCGTCGAAGCAGTAAAGCTTTTTGATTTTTTCTTAATCAGTCTTGCGCAGAAAAAGGTTCCGACATATATCATAAGCGGTAATCACGATTCCCCTGAGCGAATGACCTGCGGTTCTTCTTTGATGGAAGAGAGCGGCATTCATTTTGCAAGAGCTTATGACGGAACAGCCTGCTGCTATGAGCTTACCGATAAAGATGGCCCTGTAAATGTTTATATGCTTCCTTTTATAAAGCCTGTAGTTGTGCGTGCTGCTCTTGAAGCACAGGGAAAAGCAGGCCAGGCAGAAAAAATCAACACATACGATGAAGCAGTTGAAGCTGCAATTACGCAAATGAATGTTGACTGGTCAAAAAGGAATGTTCTTATTGCACATCAGTTTGTTACGGGAAGTGCCCGCTGCGATTCGGAAGATGTAAGTGTTGGCGGAAGTGACAATATAAGCGCAGAACTTTTCAGCAAGTTTGATTATGTTGCTCTTGGTCATCTTCACGGATGTCAGAAGGCCGGCGGAGAAAATATCCGTTACAGCGGAAGTCCTTTAAAATATTCGTTTTCGGAAGTAAATCATAAAAAGGGCGGACTTATTGTAGAGCTTGGTAAAAAGGGCGAACTCAAGGTTGAGCAGGTGCTTTTTGAACCACAGCATGACCTTCGGTGCATAAAAGGAACTTATCAGGAGCTTACGCTTAAAAAATATTGGGAGCAGATGGGCGACGGTATAAATGATTATCTTCACATTACGCTCACAGACGAAGATGATATCCCAGAAGGTTTTTCAAAGCTCCAGCTTATTTATAAAAATCTTGTAAGCCTTGATTATGATAATTCGCGTACACAAAAAGACAATTTAATTGATGCAGCAGCGGATGTAGAAAAAACTTCGCCTCTTGTTTTGTTCGAACAGTTTTATGAGCTTCAGAATAATCAGGGATTTTCACCGGAGCAGAAAAAGTTCGCACAGGATTTAATTGAAGATATCTGGGGAGGCCAAAAATGAGACCATTAAATTTAGTCATCACCGGATTCGGAACCTACTGCAACAGAACAGAAATCAATCTTGAACAGCTTGGAACTCAGGGTCTTTATCTTATAACAGGCGACACAGGCTCGGGTAAAACAACTATTTTTGATGCAATTACTTATGCGCTTTATGGAAGTTTGAACGGTAAAAACCGCGAAGTTTATATGATCCGTTCTACCTTTGCAACTCCGGATATTCCGACTCAGGTTGAACTCACTTTTGAATACCGTGGTCAGATTTACAATATAAAACGAAATCCTGAATATGAACGAAGAGCCTTGCGGGGCAATTCAACTACAAAACAGATTGCAGATGCAGTTCTTCAAAAGCCTGATGGAACTGTTGTAACAGGTTCTTCAAAAGTAACAGAGGCAATAAACGAACTTCTTTGCATAGACGTTAATCAGTTTTCGCAGATTGTGATGATTGCGCAGGGTGAATTCCAGAAGCTTCTTATGGAAGGAACAAAGGATCGCGAGAATATCTTCCGCCAGATTTTTAAAACCGGATTATATCAAAAATTGCAGATGCGACTTGCAGAAGAAGAAAAGTCCCTTTTTGGCCAGTGCAAGGATATTCAAAAAGCACTTGATATTTTTATTCAAAGTGTTTCCTGTGATAGCAACAGCGAGCTTAATGTTGAACTTGAAAAAGCACTTGACGGAGGTCTTGCAATAAATGATGTTCAGGAGCTTATTTCAAAAATAATCAGTGAAGATGAACAAAAAGCAAAGCAGCTTGACCAGCAGATTAGTGAACACGAAAAGCAGATTAAAGAGCTTAATATTGCAATTTCAAAAGATGACGAAATACAAAAGCTCCAGTCTGATTTTGAAGAAAAAACAAAGTCGTTTGAAGCTGTAAAAGAAAGCATTGGTGCTGCAAAGACTGCTTTTGAAAACGAAAAGGGCCGCGAAAAGGAGCGCACAAAAAAAGAAGCAGATCTGGCGGTCCTGAACGAAGAGCTTAAAAAATATGAAGAGTTGAACGGACTTGAAAAAGAAATTGAAGAATGCAAGGAACAGCTGCAGGTGCTTAAAGAACAGGAAGAAGAACTGAATGCTCAGAATAAACTGCAGGCAGAAAAAAAGGAAGCTTTCTCAAAAGAGCTCAAGGAACTTGCAGACTCAGAACAGAAGTGCTTTGCAATTACAACTGAGCAGAAGGAATTAAGCGAACGCAAAAACGGCTTTGACGAACTTGAAGAGTCTGTCGGTTCGTGCGAAAAGCTTCTTCAAAAACTTGAAGGCCTGCAGTCAGAATACAAATCAACAGCAAAAACATGGGAAGAACTTGATGCTTCTTATAAAACACTCCGAAAGACATACATGGACGAACAGGCAGGCATTATTGCAGAAACTCTGGAAGACGGAGTTCCTTGTCCTGTTTGTGGTTCTTTAGAGCATCCAAAGCCTGCTTCAAAATCAGAAGTTGCGCCTTCAAAAGGAGAGCTTGATGCTGCCGAAGAAAAAGCAAAGGAATGGGAGCAGAAGGTTTCTTCTGTAAATGCTTCGTGTGCAAAGGCAAAGGCCGATTACGAAAACACACTCAAACAGATAGAAGAAAAATATAAAAAGCTTACTAAGGCTTCTGCAGACCAGGACCTTGAGCAGCTTAAGGAAAAGCTTTCTGAATATAATCGTTCGGCACAACAGGCGCTTGAAGAATGCAACAAACGCTTTGAAACTGAAAATGCCCGTGTGGAGCAGAAGAAGAAAATTGGACAGGAGCTTCCGGAACTTGAAAAGAGTCTTACAAAAACTCTGACACAAATAACAGAAACAGGTTCCATGCGTTCTGCAGTTCAGGCACGGCTTGATGAAAAGAGCAAACAGGCTCAGGCTGCTAAATCAAAATTAAAATATGAAAACAGTGCACAGGCTCAGGATGCAGTCAGTGAACTTGAAAATCAGATTGAGCAGATGAAACTTGCGTTTGAAGCAGCTCAAAAAGAATATGAAAAAATACAGAATGCTTACACAACGCTCGAGGGTGAATTAAATCAACTTAAAAAACAGCTTGATTCATCAGAAAAAATTGATGTTTCGGAGCTTAAAGAAAAGCTTACCGCACTTGAAGCTCAAAAGAAAACAACTTTGGAGCAGAAGGGCTTTGTAGATACTAGACTCGATAAAAACCGCGGTGCCCTTAAGAATATCAAAGAACGGTCAGAAGCTTTGGAGGGTCTTGAAAAACAGCATGCCTATGTAAATGCCCTTTCAAAAACAGCAAACGGAACTCTTGCAAACGGTAAAGAAAAAATCAGGCTTGAAACTTATATTCAGATGACTTATTTTGACAGAATTATTGCCCATGCAAACAAGCGCCTTATGATAATGAGCGACCTTCAGTATGAGCTTGTGCGCAAAAAGGAAGCAGATTCTCTTCAAAAACAGACAGGTCTTGAACTGGAAGTAATTGATCACTACAACGGAGGACAGCGCAGCGTAAAAACACTTTCGGGTGGTGAATCATTCCAGGCATCTCTTGCACTTGCACTTGGCCTTTCTGATGAAGTTCGTCTTTCTGCAGGCGGAATTAAAATTGATACAATGTTTGTAGACGAAGGTTTTGGTACTTTGGACAGTGAAACCTTGCAAAAGGCCTTTAAGGCACTTACAGGAATCACAGAAGGCAACAGGCTTATCGGTATAATTTCGCATGTAGACCTTCTCAAAGAAAAAATAGACCGCCAGATTATTGTAAAAAAAGACCGTACAGGTGGAAGTACGGTTAAGGTTATGGTATAATAATAGTATGAACCTGAATGATTTAAGAAATAACGCATATTCCAATGCAAAAAAAGATGGTGAAGAAATAAAGGCACAGGCACAGGACAAACCTATTGGCGAAGGTTTTAAAAAATTTGGGGCCGCAGCTGCTGCAGAGGTTTTGAAGGAGCAGGGGCTTTTAAAAGTCCTGGTTCAGGAACCCGAAGAAGAAGGCAAAGAGTCTGTCTATCGTCGTGTTGCAAAATTTTTCCTTTTAATTGGCGAAGACGAAGCTGCAAAAATTCTTCCGCATCTTTCAGATAAACAGATAGAAAAAATCATTCCGGAGCTTGCTTCAATCCGTTCTGTAAGCAAGGAAGAAGCAACTCAGATTCTTGAAGAATTTCAGACTCTGCTTGAAGATGCTAAAAAATCTGGTGGTGTAGAAACTGCCCGCGAAATGCTTACAAAGGCTTATGGCAAAGAACGTGCAGAACAGATGCTGCAAAAGTCAATGATAGAGCCACAGCCAAAGCCGTTTGAATATCTTGAAGGTGAGGAAACCGAAAAAATCCAGCTTTTGCTTAAAGACGAAAATGTTGGTGTAAAGTCACTTGTATTAAGTTATCTTCCTCCAAAACAGGCTGCTGCAGTTATTAACAGCATGAACGATGATGACAAAAAAGAAGTAGTACTGCGGCTTGCAAAAATGGAGGCTGTTTCTCCAGAAATCCTTAAGCGGGTAGACAAGGCAATGAAAGAAAAATCCCGCACAATTACAACAGAAAAAACAGAAAACATTGATGGCCGAAATGCCCTTGCACAGATTCTTAAAAAAATGGATTCCGGTGCCGAAGCAGATATCTTAAAATCACTTTCTGCAGAAGACCCTGATCTTGGTCAGGACCTTAAAAAGAGGCTGTTTACTCAGGAAGATGTTATTGCTTCAGATGATAAATTTATTCAGGAAACATTGCGCGAATTTTCTGATGAAGAGGTTGCACATCTTATTGCAGCTAAGCCTGATGATTTCCGTAACAAGATTCTTGATAATATTTCTCATGGCAGAAGAACCGAAGTTCTTGAACAGGAAGGTCTGCTTAAACCTATGAAGCGTTCTGAATGTGAAAGAATAACAGCTTATTTTGTTGGCATTCTGCGCCGCGCCTACGAAGATGGCAAACTTATAATCAAAGGCCGTAACGACGAAATTTTTGTGTGACGCGGCATTCGTCATTGCGAGCGCAGCGAAGCAATCCACAGTTAAAAAGGAATAATTATGGAAAAATTTGATTTTTTAAATGAAGAAAACCTAGGAAAAGAATACAAGGGCTTTATCCTTTTAAAAATAGAAGATGTACCTGACTACAAATGTAAGTCGGTTTATTTACGCCACAAGCGCACTGGTCTTGAAGTTTTTCACCTTATAAAAAATGATCACGAAAATCTTTTTGCATTTGCATTCAGAACTGCTGCAAAAGATTCAAAGGGAACTGCACATATTATAGAACATTCAACCTTGTGTGCTTCAGAAAAGTTCCCGCTTAAGGAACCGTTTAATACACTTGCCGGACAGAGTATTTCTACTTTCTTAAATGCAATGACTTACCCGGACAAAACTGTTTATCCTGCAGCATCACTTGTCCGCAGCGACTATTTTAATATGTTCGATGTTTATGCAGACTGTGTTTTCTTCCCAAAGCTCACACACGACACTTTTATTCAGGAAGGCCACAGACTCGAAATGGATGAAGAAGGAAAAACAAGCATTCAGGGTGTAGTTTACAACGAAATGAAGGCAAACTTTACAACCTTCTATCAGATTGCAAATAACGAAATGCTTGCTGCAATGTTCCCTGATTCTTACCCGGCTTTTTCTTCCGGCGGTGATCCTGCTGTAATTCCGTCTCTTACTTATGAACAGTTTCTTGACTTTCATAAAACTTTCTACAGTCCTGATAACTGCTGTCTTTTCCTTTATGGCGATATTCCGACTTCTGATCAGCTTGATTTTATGGACGAAAAATACATGCGTCGTCTTGAAGAAAAATTCAACTGTACAAGCGACCTTCCTTATGCAAGTCAGCCGCTTCCTTATGTAAAACCACAGGTAAAGGAACTGCTTCAGCTTAAAAAGCTTGATAAATCTATCTTCCTTGAAACAACAGCTCCTGATCAGGGTGCTACAGGAAACATGGCACTCATTGCAAAATACACAGGTGAACCAAATATCGAAAAATATTTCATTGGTGAAGTACTTTGCGGAAACGACAGTTCACCTTTGCTCAAGGCAATCAAGGATTCAGGACTTGGCGATATGCCTTATACAGGAAACTTCGGTCAGTTCAAAGAAGAATTCTGGGTAAATGGAATTGGTGGTGTAAAAGAAGGAAACGAAAAAAAGGTTTTTGCACTGTTTGAAAAAGAAATTGCAAAGCTTTATAAAAATGGTGTTTCACAGGATGATATAGATTCTGCTGTAATGGGAATTGATTTTAACCTTCGTGAAGAAAACCGCTGGTGGGGTCCATATTCCTTGAACATAATGGAAAAGGCTCTTAAGGGCTGGGTATGGGGAGATTCCTGCACAAGCCAGCTTTTCCCGATTACAAAGTTTGAAGCACTCAAAAAGGAATTAAAATCTGACCCTCAGCTTGTCCAGAAGCTTATTAAAAAATATTTTATAGATCCGCCGGTTGAATGCCGCATTATTGTACGTCCTTCTAAAGCATATCTTGAAGACCGCGCAAAAGCAGAAGCAGCACTTGTTGAACAGCTTGATAAAGCCGCAGATAAGGAAGCTCTTAAAAAGGATCTTGACCGTCTGCACGAGTATCAGGCGCATGTAGAAACTCCCGAAGAGCTAGCCTGCATTCCTCATACAAAGGTAGAAGAACTTGAAAAAACTGTAGAAGAACCAAAGGTTGAATTACAGACTGTAACAGGCGCCGACGGTTCAGATATTCCGCTTTTTGTTAGTCGTGAAGAAACAAACGGACTGTTTTATATAGATGTTATGTTCCCGTTTGACAGACTTTCTCCTGAATATTTTAAGCACATTCCGTTCCTTTCGAATGTAATTACAAACATAGGTTGGGAAGGAAAAAAATGGGATAAATGTATTACAGAATCTGCCTGTATAATGGGCGATGTCTGGGGAAGAATCCTTACAGGTTCTGTTTATGATGTTCCTCAGTGTAAGGAGCTTGCACAAAAATTTGAGCAGTACAATTTCTGCGGACGCAAATGGCTTGGAGTATGCTGCAAGGCTCTTACAGATAAGGCAGAAGAATCGCTTGACCTTCTGGCCCGCATAATTACAAAGATGGATTTTAAAGATGCTGCACGTCTTAAGGTTTTGATTCAGGAGCAGCGTGCCGGCAGAAAAGCAAGTCTTGTAAACAACGGAAGAGACCTTGCTTTTAAACGCTGTACTGCTGCCTGGAGCGAAGGCTATGCTCTTGCAGAAATCCTTTGGGGTGTAACTCAGCTTTATACAGTAAGCGAATACAAAGAAAAGAACGCAAAGAAAATCCTTAAGGAATTTGAATATATTTACAAAGAAAGCGTTAAAGCGGGTGGAGTAATCCACATAACTGCCGACGATGATTCTCTTAATAAACTTATGCCACTGATTAAGGAATTTGCAAAGAAAGCAGGTCTTACAAAGCTTTTGCCTTCACGCAATTACAAGCTTGAAGATTATCTTCCTTATGTAGTTGCTGCTCAGAATGCAATGGGCGAGCAGACAAAAGAAAGCCTTAAAACAGAATCACAGACAGGTTATGCAACAGTTGTTACAAAGTGTTCACCATATCTTACAAAAGAAGCTGCTGCAGAACTTATTTACACAAACTGGCTTAACAATCATACCTTCTGGGAAAAATTCAGAACTACAGGCGGCTGCTATGGGGCTGGCATTTATCCGGATTCAGGCGAAACCTGCTTAAAGCTCAGTACTTACCGCGATCCTGCTCCTGAAAAGCATGCAGAAATACTCCCTGAAACTTTGAAAGAACTTGCAGATAATGATTTTACTCATGATGATGTTGAAAAATCTATTGTTACCTGTTACGGTACTGCTATTGAACCTCAGACTCCTCAGGATCGTGGAAGACAGGCTTTTGAAACTTTCCTTTATGCAAACAACGGCTTTAAACAGACAAAAGTGGATAATCTGCTTTCTGTAAAAGATCAGGATGTTAAAAATGCGGCCCAGAGACTTGCACAGATGGCTGACAAAGAATCTCACAGGGTTATTTTCTGTGATAAATCTAAAGATTCCTATGGAAAAAATCTTGATTTACCATTATAATGGATGTATCTGGAGAAGCGTATGGATAAAAAAACAAAAGAATGTATTAAAATGTTGCGCGGCTTGGTTTCTGATGTTCAGGGAGCTCCTTTTCCTGGTGGCGACATCGATACAGAATTATATGCCATCTGGTATGAACATGCACAGAAAGCAGCAGTTGAATGTTTTGAGTTTTTGAATGCCAATTTCCCTAAAGAACAGAAGGAACTCAATAAGTCTATCGACAAGCTTTTTGATTAAAAGTTCTAAAATAAGGGCCATTTTGTACCGAAAATAAGAATGATAACTTATTTAAGGTGAATAACAGTAATGGCTGCAACAAAGAAAAATATAAAAATCAGTAGATACGGCTTGTCGGGAGCCTCTAAAAAAATAGGAGTAAATCTCTGGCGTTGTTTCTTTACCGCTTTTGAAAAAAACTCCGCTACCGAACAAAAATTCTTTCTTGAACTTGAGTTTTTGAATTCTGCATTATCTCCTGCAGAACCTCTTTTAGGATTTAAACCTCGTATCACAATAACAGAAGATGACCTTCAGTACGCTCTTGCAGGAACAACATCTGCATCAGAATTAAAATCAGAAAATATTGTTCAGCCTTCTTATGTAGTAGTTCGTTTTGGTAAACTTGGTGCAGATCCAAAACAATTCTGTGCATATCATTCACTTAAAAGCATGCGTTTTGCAGGTAAACCGTTTACAATTCAAATGGATAATAAATTGTTCAGCGAAGATCAGTTGAGCGGTTTTATAAATATTACAGAAGATGATTTCCAGAAGCATCCTGAATATCTTTGCGACAAAGGTTATGCTTCATGGAATTTGAAATATGAAGTTGTCCGCGATGAATGTGAAGGCTACAAAAATAAAACAGAACGCTGGTTCCCGTATGGAATCAAAACTGATTTTTCCGGAATTGTAAGCTTTGACGGTGCAGATTACATTGTTGAACCAAGAAAGTGTCAGGGCTATATGGACCGCTATTGGGGAAAGACATTCCCTTATGACTGGTTCCACATTTATTCTTCAAATCTTCAGAGTATAATTTCGGGCCGTGTGCTTAAAGATTCATATTTTTCAATTCAGGGTGCTTTTGAAGACCGCCTTGCATTTATGGGTGGCTTTGAAGGTGCAGATATTTTATTCCCTGCAAATCAAAAAAGACTTTACAGCTGCGTCTGGGATTGTACACAGGCTCCTTCTACAGAAGATCCGGAAGAAGATAAGCTTCACTGGTCTGTAAGTATAAACAGTAAACTTTGGGTTATTGATATTGATTTGTACTGCCGTATCCGCGAGCTTGCAAACAGAACTCTTGAACTGCCAGAAGGAACCCGTAAGATTTTGAATGTAGTTCAGGGTGCAACTGGTACCGGCGAAATAAAACTCTTCAAGAAAAACCGCAATACACTCGAACAGATTGAATACGCAAACATCACAAATGCAGTGTGCGAATTTGGTCACGAAGAAGACGGCGTGATTTAGAAGTCAAGCAAGAGCAACCCACGTCATTGCGAGGAGCGAAGCGACGTGGCAATCCACATTTTTTTGTTGTCATTTCTCTTTTTTGGTATTATTTTCATAGATAGGTGATGCCTATGAATTATGAAAATTTTACAATAAAGGTTCAGGAGGCTCTACAGGAGTCTTCTTCAATCGCAAATAAAAATGATAATGCCGAAATCTCTCCCGAACATCTGCTTGAGGCTTTGCTTGAGCAGCAGGACGGACTTATTGTACCTGTAGTTGAGCGCATTGGTGTAAATGCAAACGAGCTCAATACACGTGTAAAAGAACTTATAAAATCAAATCCAAAAGTTTCCGGGGCTGCACAGGTTTATTTTTCTTCGCCTATGCAAAAGATTATTGCAAATGCAGAAAAAGAAATGGATGCCCTTAAGGACCAGTATCTTTCTACCGAACATCTTCTTCTTGCAATGTCAGATGCAGACTGCCCGGCCGGAGACCTCCTTCGTAAATGCGGAATAACTCATAAAGCAATAATTGATGCACTTAAAGCAGTGCGCGGAAATCAGACAGTAGATTCTCAGGATCCGGAAAGCACAATGCGTTCACTTGAAAAGTATTGCCGCGATTTAACAGCTGCTGCCCGCCAGGATAAAATTGATCCTGTAATTGGCCGTGATGAAGAAATCCGCCGTGTTATGCAGGTGCTTTGCCGTCGTACAAAAAATAATCCTGTAATAATCGGTGAGCCTGGAGTAGGTAAGACTGCAATTGTAGAAGGCCTTGCCCGCCGTATTGCAAGCGGTGATGTTCCGGATAGTCTTAAGAATAAAAGATTGCTCGCGCTTGATTTGGGAAGCCTTGTTGCTGGTGCAAAATTCCGTGGTGAATTTGAAGAGCGGCTTAAAGCACTTATAAAAGAAGTTCAGAAGTCTGAAGGTCAGATTATTCTGTTTATTGATGAACTTCATACATTGGTAGGAGCTGGTGCCAGCGAAGGAAGTATGGATGCTTCAAACCTTCTTAAGCCTGCTTTGGCCCGTGGAGAGCTTCGTGCAATTGGTGCCACAACTCTTGATGAATACCGTAAGTATATAGAAAAAGATGCCGCACTTGAACGACGATTCCAGCAGGTATACTGTGCCGAACCAACTGTAGAAGATACAATTGCAATTCTACGTGGACTTCGTGAAAAATATGAAATCCATCATGGGGTACGTATTGAAGATGAATCGCTTGTTGCAGCAGCTACACTTTCTAACCGTTATATAACTTCACGCTTTTTGCCTGATAAAGCAATTGACCTTGTAGATGAAGCTGCAAGCCGACTCAAAATGGAAATTGAAAGTCAGCCAGTTGAATTAGACCAGGTAGAGCGAAAGATTTTACAGCTTCAGATTGAACGCCAGTCGCTTTCTAAAGAAGATGACCCTGCAAGCCGTGAACGACTCGAAAAGCTTGATAAAGAACTTGCAGATTTGAACCAGAAGCAGAGCGCAATGAAGCTTCAGTGGCAGAACGAAAAAGACAAGATTGATGCAAGCCGTAAAGCAAAAGAACAGCTTGAACAGGCACGCTTTGACCAGGAAAAATATACCCGCGAAGGAAATCTTGAAAAGGCTGCAGAAATTAAATATTCGGTAATTCCAGAGCTTGAAAAACAGATTGAACAGACAGCGCAGGCAGAAAAAGAAGTGCTGCTCCGCCAGTCTGTTACAGAAGAAGATATTGCAAAAGTTGTAAGCAGCTGGACAGGTATTCCTGTAGCCAAAATGATGACAGGCGAAAAGCAGAAATACATGGAACTTGAAAATGTTTTGCATAAGCGGGTAGTTGGTCAGGACCAGGCAGTTCAGGTTGTAAGCGATGCAATCCGCCGTAACAGGAGTGGACTTAGCGATCCTAACAGACCTCTTGGAAGCTTCTTGTTCCTAGGTCCTACTGGTGTTGGTAAA
>JAFZLJ010000148.1 GCA_017551545.1 Treponema sp.
AGATTATTGAACTCTCCGCTTTTCCAATTAAATGATGTAAGTGTGCTATCTCCATAATATTCTACGGTACCATTTCCATTATTAATCGTGCCGGTAACAGTTTCATTTCCTTTAAGGAGAACTTTTCCATTATTTGTAATGTTAGTTGCGGTCAGGTTTTGGCCATCAAGATTCAGTTCGCCACTGTTTATTATTGAGTTAGATTTAAGCGTATGTCCGTTCAGGTTAAGACTGGCTGTAGCAGCTATTGTTATTGTTCCAAATGTCGCAGTTGCATGAGATATATCAACATCGCTTGCTAACTCAGGTGTGCCGCCAGCCGGTATACTGATTTTTGCACCAGTTCCCGGAACAGATTTTGGTAACCAGTTTTCTGATTCATCCCATTTAGTTGGATTAGTTGAATCTGCACCAGTCCAAGTGTATTCCATTCCAGGGAATACCCAGTTTGTGTTGCCGCCTTCATCTGTACTGTTAGTTGCGGTAAATAGTATTATGTTTGAAGAATCGTCGATAGATATATTGTTAGAATTTTTTACAGAAATATATTCAAGTGTTGTTGGCATATTTGAACACTTAATTGACCAGATCCCTGTTGAAGTAAGAGTCAATAAGTTAGATGCATTTATTCCTTTTAGAGAAAGGTTTGTTATTGTTTGAGTTTTCCCTGCTTCGAATGTAATTGTTGTTTTATTATTTTCTGCTTTAAGAGTTGTAATTGTATTATCACCATTGATAGTTGTTGCACGTCCATCTATTGTAAGTTCATTTATTGAACAAGGTCCGTTTATTGTTAATGTACCATTATTATATTTTAAGGACTTTATTTTGTTATATGTATAAGGTTCAGGGGCTGGAGTAAATTCAATATTACCGTTTCCACCAAAAATCAAAGTGTGGTCTCCAGATATGCTTTTTTCAGCATATACAGAATTCCTAACTTGTATATCTGCATTCAGTTTTACATTGCTTTTAAAATGCATTTTGTATGGAATATAATTGTTATTACCATCATTTATTTCTGTATTAAAAACAATGTTTTGACCTCCTGCATCCAGATATACTCTGCCTCGAGTTATTCCAGATCCTGCAAAGTTAAATGTATACATTTCAAGAGGTACAACAAAATCATTTGTAGTGTCATAAGGAGTTAATGTGACATTTGTACTACTGTTAACATCAAAGGTTACAGGATTTGAATCTCTATGAAAATCAAACGTACCAGCTTGTATTGTAGTTGATCCTGTAATTTTACAAGTAGCGCCAGCAGGAATAGAAATTGTCCCCTTGATTTTTATTGTACCTGTTGAAGAAATTTCCCAACCAGTCCCCTGAATTACTAAGTTATTGTAATCATCATCAGAGACAGAAAAATCTGTTACAGTACCGCTGCCTGTACTTGCATATTGTACAGTTCCGTTTGTGGTATCGTTGATTGCGGTAGTGCTGTTTTTAATACGGCCATCGCCTGTAAAGATAATGGTTCCTTCATTTGAAAGTATTGGATTTGCAGGAATATCACCACTGTTATCAGTACCAGAAAGAGTAAGATTTTTAGAACCAAGCGTTATTGAAGCACCTGCTGCAATAGATAAAGTTCCGCCCTCGTAATCCTGATCTCCTGGAACAACAGGATATCTTGCTTTTCCAGAAGGAATCACAATTTTACAGTCAGTTTGTGGAACAAAACCAGTATTCCAGTTTGCAGTATTGTTCCATGCTGTACTGCTTGCACCAGACCATTCATAGGTAAATGTATTCAGATTTTTTATGTTCCAGCCGTTATGTATAACTTTAAGCCAGTTTGCCGGATCTGAATTATCCGATGTTGGAACACAATCAGAAATTGCATTTGTATAATTACTTAAAGAAACATTTTCACCAATTGAAAGATATCCTGCTGTAAAATTTCCTGTATTACCTTTAATAATAGTTCCGCTGCCTGTAAGAACAAGAGGTG
Organism: Treponema sp.; assembly: GCA_017551545.1. Lineage (GTDB taxonomy): Bacteria > Spirochaetota > Spirochaetia > Treponematales > Treponemataceae > Treponema_D. The sequence goes on from JAFZLJ010000148.1 coordinate 1,961, forward strand.
AACTGTTTGCTCCTGAAAGTGAAATATTTCCTGCTGTAATTGTCGGAGCACCACTAAAGGTTATGCTCTTACCGCTCATATTGTTGGCGTTTGTTGCACTAAAGCTTCCTAAAGAATATTTTCCAGATAGAGTAGCGTTAGTATTTATAAGTACAATTGAATTTTGTTCAGAGGTAACTGTAGAACTTGTTGCGGTAAGTGCAGTATCACCACCGGCGCCATTCAGGTTTATTGTACCTGTACCAGAAAATGATGTTGCCAAAAGTGACGCTGAAACATTTATTATTCCATTGTTTTCTATATTAATATTTAATGTTTTACCACTCGAAACTGTATAAGTCTTACCAGAACCAACAATATATTTTCCTGTTCCCTGCCCTGTTATTTTTTCATCAAACTCTGTGGCATCAGCAATTGTCAGAGAGCTGCCTGTGGCAACAGTTATTGTTGCATTTGAATCTTTTGTAATTGATTTTACAGTTACATCAGAAGAAATAAGAGGATATGGAGTGCCCGCATTTATAATTACATCATCAGTTGACTGTGGTACAGATTGTGGCAGCCAGTTAGTAGCAGTTTCCCAGGCATTAGTAGAACCATTCCAGACATGCTGTTCAGCATCTACAACAACCCAGCCTGTTGGTATATTTCCTCCAGTAGCTGTACTATTACTTGCATAAGCAGGTTTCTGAGTAACTGAAGGCCCAGTAGCTTCCGGAAAATCAAGATAATTTGCAATAAGAGGATTAGATAATTTAAGAGAACCGCTACCTTTAACTGAAAGCTTATTTGTATTGTTTCCAGATATCGCTGCATTTGTTATAGTTTGTGTTCCATCAATTGTAAGATTAGAGCCCCCAAGACCTGAGGCAGTAAAATCAGTAATTGTATTATTCCCACTTATGGTTGTATTACCGTTACAAGTTAAACTGTCAAATGAAAAAGATTTACCTGTATCAGGTTGAATTGTAACTGCACCAGCACAGGTGACAGTTGAAAAGTTTACATTGTTTCCAGATATTGTAGCGCCGGCAGCTAATAAAATAGTTGGAACAATCTTATCTGATGAAGCTGATAATTTTGAAGACAGGTTGCAGAAATTTTTGATTCCAGAAAGGGTTACAGTACCTTTAAGTCCTTTACAAGATGCATCAAGAACTATATCTGTAATTTTTGAAAAGGTGATACCGTTACCAAAAGTAAAAGTATTATTCTGTGATGATTCTGTATCTCCAAAATGAAGTTTGCAGGCGGCATTTGAAGCACTGTCATCTATTGAACTGATGGTTCCATTACCAACAAAGTAAACATCACCAGAGGTTGCCTCTATTGTTGTTTTATAGGATTGCCCATCCTGCATTCCAAAAGTACAGCCGTCGTTCATGAGAACGGTTGTAATGTTTGATGACCAGTTTTTATGATTGTTTGTATTTTCTTCAACATGATTCAACATTCCGCTGGCAATATTCAGATTAATCGGACTTGTTGCAGTTACATTGCCACCAAGAACAAACTGAGCACCATTGACGGGTGTTCCTGCACTGTTTACAGTTACGTTTCCGCCAAAACTGATTCCATCATTCCCAGTTGCAACAAGATAAGTTACTCCTGAAGCGTTTGTATTTGTAAGAGAAGAAGTGCTGCTTACACTCAAACTCTTGCATTCAAGATTTGCAGAAACCTCTAAAGTCTGGCATTCTAGGGCAAGATGAGGAACACTAACAGTTGTATTAGTAAGTTTTCCACCAACTGCAATTGTTCCATAAGATGTATTCTTAATTACACTTGTCAGTTCAAAAGCACTGGTAAAGGATAATGTGTAACCATTTCCAACAATAATACTTGCACCTGGATCTGCAATTAATGTTGTAAGGGTCAAATCTGAATTAATCGAAAGAGAAGCACCGTTTCGTATATCAATTTTATTGATAGTTACATCCGTGTCGAGGGTTACTGATGAAGATGTAGGAATAGTTACACTATCGGTATTACTATTTGGGTAAACACTAACAGATATACCGCTTCCATCATCCCAGTTACTCTCCGAACTCCATAACCCATCACCAGCACTACCAGTCCATGTATAATCTGTCCCCCACACTCCCTGCGCAACAAACAAAAATACAAGCGCAAGCACGAGTGAACGCACTTTAAAAAGAGAAGCTTTTACTGAAGTTTTAGACACTTTTTGGGTCATCATATAGTTTTTCACTTCAATATCGGCAGTAATTATAGCGGATTTAAGGGAAAAATGATATTGGAGGAGAAAAATAAGGCTGGTAAAAAGGGTGTTACATGCGGTTATAAAGATATGTTGTATTTAGCGTGTCTTTGAAAAGAGTAAAAAGAGGCTATGACACGCCGTTTGGGTTTCTGAGAAAGGAAACGCGTGTAGATAAAATGGATTTTGGAAATGGAAAACACGCGGAATAGAGCAGAACCTCTTAAAATGCGTGTATGTGAAAAATCAGGTTACACGCGAAATTATACTTTTTAGTCGAAAATGCGTGTAAATCCCGTTTGTAGCAAGGTTAGAATACACGCGTCTTTCTAGATAAACTAAAAATCGCGTGTATTACAAAATGAAATCTAAAAAAAATACACGCGGAATTAGAACAATCTTTCTATCCGCGTGTATTTCTTGCCCTTCGAGCCCTTCGACAGGCTCAGGGACCACAATCCTAACCTCAAGGCCTCAGAGTGATTATTTTTTCAATAGTGCTGCAAAAGGATTATAAGTTTCTCCGTCATCATCCTGACTGCTCATATATTTTGCGGCGGCGCTGTCCTGTTCGGCAGAGCTGGCTGGTTTCAAAGACAAGCGTTTTTCTGCAGCATTAATTTTTTCTACAACTACGCTCATTTCCTGGCCAACCTTGTATACCTTGCGAAGATTTGTGTTTGCACTTACATCTTCAAGGTCGCTTATGTGGACAAGTCCGTCTATTCCTGGTGCTATGTTTACAAAAACGCCAAATTCTGCAATGCGGCTGATTTTGCCTGTCTGTTTTGAACCAACAGGGAATCTTGCTCCTGCTCCTTCCCAAGGATTTGCCATTAATGCTTTAAGGCTTACACTAACGCGTTCATTTTTCCAGTCGGTGTGAATTACTTTTACCTTAAGCTCCTGGCCAACCTGCACTACTTCGCCTGCATCATTTACACGGTCAAGCGACATTTCGCTTATTGGAAGCAGCGCACGGAATCCCATGATATTTACAAAGGCACCGAATTTTTCAATGCTTTCTACAGTTGCATCTACAACGGCTCCTTCTGTAATCTGTGTTGCAAGCTTACCAAGTGAAGCAGCATATTCACTTTCGCCGATTTTTCTGTTGCTTACTAAAATATCACGGCCATCGTTTTTGTATTCTGTGATTATAAAGCTCATTGTACGGCCAACATATGCTGCAGGTTCTTTTTTATCTTTAAAACCCATCTGCGAATATGGACAGAATGCACGCTTACCGCCAAGCTTTACTTCGAATCCGCCTTTTATTTCTGCTTCTACATGACCTTCTACAGGAATGCCACCCTTCCAGGCGTTTTCAATCATTGTATCGTCTGCAGCACTTCCGCCAATTTTTGTTGTAAAGCGCATTTCGCCATGAAGCTCACCTGTAAAGAAAACCTTGAGCTTGTCGCCTTCCTTTACATTTATATTTCCATTATCATCCTTAAATTCTGCTACATCAATTACACCTTCGCTTTTGGCACTAAGATCTACAAAAACTGTGGTGTCTGTTACTGCAACAACTGTTGTTTCAAAGCTGTCGCCAATATTAAATCTGTTCATAAAATACTCCAACTATTAAATGATTGTCGGACACCCTTCGACAGGCTCAGGGACCGCTTGTTTGATCTCAGGGACCGCGACAATGAATTAATAATAATATAAATTAAACATTATTTAAATAGATAAGTTTGCACTGGTTTATAGACCGTAAGAATTAAGTATGATATAATTTTTTCTATTATTTTCTTTTTTTGAGGGAGCTCTAAATGAAAAAATCTGCAAAACTTGCCTTATTCTTTTCTGTTATGTTTACTCTTGTTTCATGTCAGGGGTTCTTACAAAGTGAATCAGTTAAAAATGAAATTTATAGTGTAATTGAATACAACAATGCACCTTCTTATAAAATCAAATTCGATTCAGAAAAAAACAGAGGTACATTCAAAGCTCCTACTGGTATAGAAACTCAGAAAAAAGTAACAGATTCATTTACAGTTTCTTTTGCCCCTGCAAACGATTATGATTTTCTTTACTGGAAAATAATGGATGCTGCAACAAAAACAGAATATCCAAACGGCGAATACCTTACTCTGGAATCTGTAACAAACGACACCACAACCTGTAAATTTACAAAAGCCCCGCAAAACGGAATTCAACTTACTTTATTTGCAGTTGTTGCAAAAAGACCAAGAATAATTTCTAAAACTCCACAGCCAGATTCTGTAACTTACAGAGATACACGCATTCGTGTTGTTTTTGATAAACCTATGGATGAAGGGTCAATTTATTTTGATGAAAAGGATATGGATTCTCTGGAACACCAATTAGGTATTACAAGCCAAGATTATCTAAATGCAGGAACCACCGCCAATCCAAAATATTATTGTTACTTCTACAATGGAAAAAAATACTATAAGAATATTCAGATTGTAAATACAAATGCTCCCGATACTTCGATTCTTGAATATTTTGGCGTACCATATTTTGAAGACCCTACTACTCTTATTATTCCCCCTGATAAATATACACAGGTTCCCGCTAACACAACATTAACAGTAACTCTGGAAGCAGGATTTTCATATTCTTATAACTATTCAGCTGCTATTGAAAAAAAATTGATGCTTAAAGAAGACGAAATCTGGCTTTTTTCTGTAAATTCAGATACAGATAAAGATGCTCCAAGTGGTAGCGAAACTATAACAGATTCAAAAGGCAACGAAATTTCCAAAGATTCATCAAATCCAACTACATTGTATCAGCAGAAATTAAAGATGTATGTAGATGTCAAAGATGATGGTTCAAGACCTTCAAACACTTTTAAAATATTATTTACAAATACTGACAATGATAAAATCGAACCAGTTACTATACCATATGGCAGTTTCAATTCTTCAAAAACCCAGGCTTATTTAGGTACTTCATCCCAAAAATTTGAATATAGATTTACCGGCATTCCAGATGGAACTTACAAAATGAATTTTATTTATTATGATAACAATGGTAATCCATCCGAGCCGAAAAATGATTTCTACATTAAGATAGATTCAACACCACCAACTGTTACAGACATACTTTTTAATACATATTCAGGCGATGCAACTTCTACTGCAAACGATAAAACTGCACTAAAGTTTACCTATACCTGCGAAGACACAGATTTTGAAAAAGTTACAGCAACCTGGCATTCTGCAGATGGAAGCGAACCACAAGATACAAAAACCTACCAGAAAACTGAAACAAATTTCATAATACCAAATCTAACCTTTGGCAAACTATATACAGTCGATTTAGAATTCTTCAAATCAAATGGAAACAGTTATAAATACACCCAAAATGTCAGAGCAACTTATGATTATGTAAGAGACTTCGAAATTACTGGCAAAAACATAAACCAAAAGGCCGAAGTTACTTTGTCGTGGGATAAACCAAAAGGTGAATTTGATAAATATATAATCGGTTATAAAAAGGCATCAAACACCTCGAACAATTATGATAAAGAATATGAAGTTGATAATTCGGAAACTGAATATACAATACCAGTCTCATTAGATTTAAATACAAAATATGTATTTAGAATTAGTACATATAGTGGAGGTTCAAGCACTGGATATAGTAAAGAATTTACAACACCAATTCATACAATTGGTATTGATAATTTTAATATTAGTAAGAACGGAAATTCTTCTAATTCCACAATTTATCTTGAAGTTTCTTCTACAGTTATTAACTCAAATTATAATTATACTGTGGTAATGTATTACAGTGATCAGGAATTTGAGCTTACCGATGTAACCCAGGAAAATATTCAATCTGGAAGACTCAAATATGTTTCATTGTCAAGGAAATATTACGGGGGATACTACTATCACACTGAATATGATGCAACCAATACGGAAATTGCCGATAATAAATACTTTAACTTTGGAAAAACATATTACTTCCTGATTGGTATAACAAACGAAACAAAAACAGATACACAATGGTCTGACATCAAAAGCTTTACAATTGCATATACTGTCAAAAACCTGAAGATACAAACCTTGATGGGAAATGTTAAGACTCCTATAGTATCCTCAAAGAATGCCTATATTACCTGGGATTATCCAACAGGTGTTATATTTAATATTGTTGACAGTGTTCAAGTATTTGTTAATGAAAGCACACAACCAGTATGGAGCATAAACAACAGTTGTGTAGAAGAATCTCCAAAACTCTTCATTGAAAATCTAAATCCAGATTCAGAAAATACAATTGAAGTAAGGCTTACTTTTAATAAAGTTACAACAAGCCAATTCTTAACAATAAAAACTCTTAAAGAAATACCTGACTTTAAAATTGATCATGCCAGATATACTTCAAGTTCTCATACTTATGTTTATACAACTTTCACCTGGAATTCTCCTTCAGATGAAATTGACAGATATGTTTTTATGTGCAAAAGAACATCACCAACAGCAGACACAACATTCTATTACACAAATAGAGAACCAGACTACCCATATGTACCATCGAGCAATCCTTTGTCACTTTATGGAAATGATGGTTGGACAGAAGGAATTGAAGGTACAAATACCACCGAATTTGAATTACAAGAATATATAAATAATGATTACCGAATACCAATTCAGGTAAACCATAGCTATGAAATCTTTGTCACCGGTTACAAACTTGATGATAATAACAAACCGGTAGCCGTAGTTTCAGAACTGATACCTTTATCTTTCAATTAAAAAAAATCATAACAGGACAAAACGAATGAAAGCAAAATCGCAAAAAACAAAAAAAACAAATTCTCTTTTCAAGGGCAAAATCAAGTTTAATTCAAAGCTGTTCTTTTTCTGTTTATGCAGGCTTTTACCGGCGGCAATTCTGGCGGCACTATTTTTCCTGCCAATGGGCATGCAGAGTATAAGTCTTGGAGACGCAGAAAGTACAGCAAACCTTATTTATCCTTATACGCTCCCGTTTACACAGGTGCCTGCAATTCAGGAAAGCGCTTTTCATATTATTTATTTTGTCATTTATTTTGTTCCCTTTACTGCGCTTTTTCTTTTAATTTCACTTTTTATTAAGGGCAAGGTAAATACTGTTTTATATGTTTTAACTTACATAAGCCTTACCTTTTATTTGTTCTGTTCTGTTACTTGTCTTGTAATGTTTGCAAACTGCTGGCGATGGTTTCTTAATCTTCCAGTTGCAGTTTATGTTGCTTTTGGACTTGTTTTTATTTCGCACGCACTTATGTCTATTTTTGGAATTCTCTTCCTTCGCGAAATGAATCCGGAATTTGCCGAATACAAAAAAATCCAGGCTGAATCAAAACAGAAAACAAAGATTTCTATTAAAACAAAGCTTACACTTTCAATCATCGGTGTAATTTCTGTAATCATGGTGTTCTTTACAATTCTTATTCTGCGCAGTTATAAAACAATGTTTACAGAAGCAGTAAGCGATGTTGGTCGTTCTCAGGCAGAACAGACTTCTACAGTTTACGATTCTGCCGACGGTAAATATGAAAAAATTGCTCCATATTTTACACAACAAAAAGAAGCAAACAGTTATGCAGACTGTCCTTTTGAACGCATAGACATCATTACAGCCGGAACTCCTGGTAATATAATCTATCAGAAGGAAGGCGACAAGGTAACATTTGTTCCGCTCGAAGAAGAAACAGAAATTAAACTTGAAGATATTGAATGGCCTGATTATGATGTTTTTTCTTATACAACAGCTGTAGGAAAAGTTAAGGATATTCCGGAAAGTGAAAAAATAATTCCAGCAGCCAAAGCACGTGAATATTTTACAAACTTTATGAATGGAAATTATAAAAAGCAGCCTGTGCTCGACGGCGATTTATGTAAATATATTTATCCTGTTTATTTTACAAGAAAGGCTGGTTTTAAGCTTGTAGGATTTTCTATTGTAACTTACAAGACAGAAATCCTTATGCGTTCGTTCTTCCATGTTAAGGTTTTTGTTTTCACAATGGTTGTAATGTTCCTTTATATTTCAATCATTCTTTCACTTTTGATTGCAGACTTTATTACTAATCCGTTGCTGTATCTTAAAACTAATGTTCGTAAAACTTCAAATACACTCGAAGAGATTCTTGATGGAAATTCAAAAATCACTGCAAGCCAGCTTACATATATTGATTCAATCAAAACCCGCGATGAAACAAAAGACCTTTCTAAAGAAATTAAAAACATGGTCGGAATCATTCGTGGTATCATTCCTTATATTTCGTTCTCTACTTTGCAGGCTGCAGATAAAGATACTAAAAAGGCAACTTCTTCACGCGAGCTTTGTTTCTTGTTCACAGATATCCGAGGCTTTACTTCTTTGTGCGAAGGTAAACAGCCAAAAGATGTTGTTGAAATTTTGAATCACTATCTTGATATTGAAACAGAAATTATTCTGAACAACGGCGGTGACGTAGATAAGTTTGTCGGCGATGAAATGATGGCATTCTTCTCTGGTCCTAAAAAGGAATACAACGCCTGTAAGGCTGCAATGGATATTCGTGCTGCAATGCGTGCTCAGCAGGAACTGGCTCTTGCCGATGGTTCTGATTACATTTCTATGGGAATTGGTATTAACACAGGTAAGGTCGTATTTGGTTCTGTAGGTGCCCGAAGCCGTATGGACTACACTTCAATCGGTGATACTGTAAATCTTGCTGCACGACTTGAAGGTGCTAACAAGGCATATGGTTCAAAGGCAATCATTACCGAAGCAGTTTACGACAAGCTTAAAGATACATTTGTTTGCCGCGAGCTTGATTTTATAAAGGTAAAAGGAAAGAACGAGCCTGTACGCATCTACGAAATTTTACAGACAAAGGCTGCTGCTACAGACAAGCTTTTTGAAATTAAAGATTTGTTTGAAAAAGGTCTTGCCGCTTACCGCAAGCAGGCATGGGATAAAGCCGAAAGTATGTTCCAGCTTTGTAATGAAAAGTTCCAGGATATGCCGTCTGTTGTCTTCATTGACCGCATAGCCCACTTTAAAACAAACCCGCCTCCAAAAAAATGGGACGGGGTATTCGAAATGAAGGTAAAATAAGCCGATAATCGAAGAACCGTTAAAAAATGAGCGCGACAGCGGTTATTTTAGGTTCATCGATAAAACGGCTCGGAGCGAGATTAATCGAGCGACGTATCCCTTTTTTTCTGTTCCTCTTTCTTTTCCTGATTCTCGCTTCTAGAAAACTTGAACAGTCTGCCCTTCACCAGCCAGGCAAAACCGAACAGCAAAAGAAGAACTGCCTCAACAACCATTACAATCCACTTAGGATATTTTACGCCAAAGACTCCGAGCACAAGTATTATTACAAAAACTCCCATTACACAAATCATTGAGTATGAGCAGAATCTGTAGATTTTATTATTCAGTTTGTTCTGACCAAGTGTAAAAAGCCATCCTATGTTGTAGGCAAGGAATGCAAAGAGCAGCATAGCACAGCACGAATGAATTATATTTGAAACAAAAACAGGAATCTGGAAAAATCCTACATACTCATAGCCATAAGGATTATTGCAGGGAAAAATCACAACGCCCATTGCCAGGATTCCCGAAATTACATTAATAACTGTATCGATTGTTTTGTATGACCTGTAGCACAAAAGGAATATTGCGCAGGCACCAAGAATTATTGCAAGAGCCGGTGTAATGTAATAAGTAACGCTGATTGAATACCACCAGCTTGCAGGTTTATTTCTTACAAACAGGCCCCCGAAAATGCTTATAAAAGGTAAAAGCATTCCAAGAGCACCAAGTACATTTCTGTGAAGCAAAGAGCTTCTTTGTCTTTCGTTCATTTTTATCTCTTCTTTCCAAACAGATTCAACAGTGAAAGGAATATATTCAAGAAATCCAGATACAACTCAAGCGCACCATAAATTGCAGCTTTTTTGAAAACTTCGGAACCATCTGCAAGCTGCGAAGCGCGTACAATTTTGTTTGTATCGTATGCTGTAAGTCCAATGAAAACTACAAGTGTTACAAGCGAAATAATCCACTGAAGGATATCTGATTTTAAAAGAAGGTTTACGACTGCAAGAATCACAAGTCCGAATACTGCCATCATAAGATAACGTCCGGCAGAATTAAGATCCTGCTTTGTAAAACGTCCATAAAGCGACATTGCAACAAACATTCCGGCGGAAATAAGGAATACAATTCCAATAGAATGAATATCAAAAACAAGGAAGATTGCAGAAAGGGTTAGTCCGTTCACAATCGAATAAAGCACAAAGAGGAAGCCTGCAAATCCAACAGGAATCTTTTGCAGCGATGCAGAAATAATTATTACAAGAAGGATTTCAACAGCAACAAGTACATAAAATCCAATATGGCGTCCGCCCCAGATAAGCTTAAAAGCAGCTTCACTTCCAGCCGCAAAAAAAGCACTGACCGCACTAACAATCAATGCAACAGCCATCCACGCATATACGCGGGTTATGAATTTTCTTGCCTCAAGGGCGAGTTTTTCCTTTTTAGTCAAAGCAGTTGTCGAAACAGGCATGGTATATCTCCCATAAAAAGTCAACGAACAAGTCAACTTTCTACGCTATTTAATGGATGGCAGCAAGAGCCTGATCAACAAGACTCATTGGTTTGTATTTCCCCAACATCCTGCTTGAATCAAAGTCCTGTTTTTCTGTGAGCAAC
>JAFZLJ010000149.1 GCA_017551545.1 Treponema sp.
AAGGATTCCTGTTAACATTCTGATTGATGTTGTTTTACCGGCACCGTTTGGTCCTAAAAATCCAAAAATCTCGCCGTCATTTACGGTCATTGTAAGGTTATCAACAGCCTTTACGCTGCCTTTGTTGTAGGCTTTTGTTACGTTCTTTAATTCTAACATTAATATCTCCTCTAGTAGCCCTTCGACAAGCTCAGGGACCCCGTTGTTGTGGTCCCTGAGCTTGTCGAAGGACCATAAGGATAATACTACACCATTTTCAACTTTGACGCTACATATACGAAGGTGGAATTCCAGTAGATGGCAATTTCGTTTGTACTGTAGCTTGCAACATTATCTATAAAACATCTGAGCGGCGGAAGCTTTTTTGGTCCAAGCTTCTTCTTTGCACATTCATCATAAAGTCCTTCGCAAGGGCCTCCGCTTAGCATACCAGGCATTGTTTTTTTATTTGCCCCGGAAGGTCTGTGATGCGGATGATTTACTGTGTTTGTACCAAAGCCTGTAACATAGCAGACATTATTAGGATTACATCCAAGAACATAATCAAGCTGATTTTTTGCAGCCTCGTAATATTCTTTGCGCCCCGTAATATCATAAGCAGCAAGAAGAGCATGAGCATCGTCGCATACATGACCACAGCTTCCCCAGTGAACCTTATCCATGCTTGTTCCAAACGAAGCAGCCTTTACGCGCCCAAGAATACGGTCTGCACTTTTAAGCATTGAATCTTCGAGCAGTTTAGCCTTCTGCTTGTCTGTAATTTTTTCTTTTGCACGTAAAAAGATTTCTGTTCCATAACCGGCAACCATTCCCCAGCCAAAACCTTCGAACCATTTGTTCTTCCACGGGAACTGAGGATCATCAGGCTGATCAAGAATTTTCTGGCGCAGCTCAAGTGCCTTGTCTAAATAAGTATTGTCGCCTGTTTTATAAAAAAGCGAAGCATATGCAAAATATCGCTCATCGGAAGAAGTCCAGTCGCCGTAACCGCCTGTTGTAATTTCCGGAGGATTTTTAAAAAGCTCGTCGTCGTGAGTATCAAGATATGCCTGTGCCTTAAGAGCTGCGTCCATAAGTTTTTTAGCAAAAGCCGGATCTGACTTTTCAAAGAAGCCGGAAGCAAAAGCACAGCAGCCTGCAAAGTCTGCAGTTGCAGTAGACGAAACAGGAGAAACTACAAGCTCATCTTTTTCTTTATCCGGATTAATAAAACCGCAGAAATGATAGCAAGAAACTTTATGATAAACTCCGCCGTCAAGCCGCTGCATTTTAAGCATCCATTCAAGTTCATATCGGACTTCACTTAAAATATCAAAATGGATTGCCACGTCGCTGCGCTCCTCGCAATGACAATTGTCGCTTTGCTCTGCTTCATACGGCAGAAGTAAATCCATTACAGCTTTGGAACCTGCAACAATGTAACGCCCGTAGTCGCCTGCATCGTGCCATCCGCCGTTTACTTCTATTTTTTCGTTTGTTCCATAAACAACTGCAGGAGTATTGTGACAAACTGAATGAGCCCATGAACCGCCAGCAGTTTTATCAAGTTCAATGCCGCAGCGCGAAAGATAAAAATAATTTAATGTTGAAAAGTAAATATCATTATAAAGACCGTCGCCAATTTTAAAAGGAACACTTTCTACAGCCTTACCTTTGGCATTTTTTACACGAAGAACATATTCCCCGTTCTGTTTAAAATCAGAAAAATCAATACGGCATACAGGTTCACCTGCAACTCTATCCTGCAAAGGCTCATTAATTCTGCCCGAAAACTCAACTGTTCCGTTGCTCAAAATCTCAAACTCTTCGCCGCCGGCGAATCCTGTTGCATAGGCAAATTTAGTTTTTTCAGGTAAATATCCAATCTGATTCACAAATACTTCTGTTTTTGTTTTCATATTTGCAATAATAATATGAATTTTTTAAAAAAAATTGAACAAAAATGCAAATTTATCGATATAATATGTGTAGTATGAAGAATCTTGGAAAAATTACATTAAAAATTTATCTTTTTCTGATTGTTTGTTTTTCACTTACCTGTTTTCAGCTTTGTGCACAGAGCAGCAACATGACTCCGGGACAGGCACAGACTTTACGAGAAGCTTTTGTAGAAGAAATAAAAACTCATGTAGGTGCGCCCTACGAATATGGTGCTGTTGGTCCAGATGCTTTTGACTGTTCAGGGCTCATTTATTATTCGGCAAACAAAGCAATTAAAGTTCAGCTGCCTCGAACAGCTAAAGCAATCTATAACTATGTAAGAATGATTCCGGATGAAAAACGCGAAATTGGCGACCTTATGTTTTTTAAAACAACAGGCTCTTCTACAATTTCGCACATTGGCGTTTATATTGGAAACAATCAGTTTATTTCTGCAATAAGCGACGGACCAAATACAGGTGTAATTGTTTCTTCACTTAATCAGGATTATTGGAAAGAACGCTATGTTTCTACAGGCCAGTTCCTTCCTTCCGGTAAAGACGAATACTCAAGCGAAGCACTTTCTGAAACACCAATGACAGAAGGCTTTGAATATGAAGGCAATGGCGGGCCAGCTTCTACCCCGCTTTCTTTTGAAGACAAGCTTCTTTTAGACGCATCACTTTATTTTGACTGGTCGTTACTTTCTCCGCGTCAGTTTGTTTTCAGATATAGAGGAATTGATGCAGGCCTTCATGCCAGTTATACTGGATGGAACCTTAATCCGGGTGTAGGCTTATTCATAAGATTTAATGCAGGACTTGATACATTCCAGCTTCCTGTTATTTTAAGTCTTTCAATGAATGATTATATCCGAATGTATGCGGGACCGGTTTTTACATTTAAAACACCAACCCTCATAGATACAGATAAAACAATTAAGGGTTCTGTTTTCCCTGGAATAATTGGTTTTGCTGTTTCAACTCCTAAATGGAAAATTGGTAAGGTTGCGCTTCAGGCAGTACAAGACATAAACTATACTGTGTATAATAATACAGATGGAGCTGCCCTTCCATTTACAGAATCTATTGCAGCAGGACTTGTAATGTATACAGGTGTCAGAGTTACAGTTCCGTTGTCTGCATTTTATACGAGGAACTAAAATTGATTATTGAATTAAAGAAAAAACTTTTTAAAGGTTTAAAATTGCTTTGCGCATGTGCAGGTTTGATTATTTTGTGCGCAAGCTGTACTTCTGAAATTACAGTTGAACTCAAAAAAGACGGCTCTGTTGATGTACAATTTTCCGGAGCTGCAGGAACAGCTTTTGCTACCCTTATGAATTCTGCAAACGGTGTAACAGACCCTGAAGCCGATCATGTAGTTTTTAATACAAAAGAAATTGAATATGAATTAGGTGCCAACGGATTTTCAAAGGTAAAGGCTGTTTCTAAAACCGGTTCAGACCTTACAATTTCTGTAACAGATAAGAATCAGAAATCTGCGTTATTTACTTCGGGCGTAATAAGCGTAAAAGACGGAAAGCTCAATGCATCTCTTTCTCCTGAAACTCTTATAAAATATTACGATTCTACAGACAGTCAGACAAAGATGTATCTTGATATGCTGCTTGCACCTGTTTTTAATGATGAAGTAATGACTCAGGAAGAATATCTTGAAGTACTTTCGACTTTTTATGGCGAAGATATTGCCGAAGAAATGAAAAGCTGTAACTTCAGAATTACTTTAAAAAATCCAGACGGATCACAAACTGTTCAGAGTATAAACTTTACAAAACTGCTTTGTTTGAATGAAGTGATTTACTTAAGATAAGTTTCTACAACAGAATTATCTGCGTTACTGTATGGGGCTGGAACATATTTGTCGGCGTTCCAGTCGTTTTCCCATTTAGTATTATCTAACAAATAACGGAACTGGTACTCGCGATTTACGTCAAGCTCAAGTTTTACAGAAAAAGAGCCGTCCTGTGCTTTTTTTAGAGGTGTAATTGTACTGCTCCAGCTGTTGAAATCACCGGCAATATTAATCTGCTTTGCACCCTGAGCTGCTTCCGGCGAAACGGTAAATGTCACTGTACATTTTGTCTTATCCTTAGAAAAAGACTTTTTTAAACCCATTTAAAAACTCCGTTTAAAAATAATGCCCCTACCGCTTATAAAAATACTTTATTATAGAAAAAAAAGCAATATGGCGTAAAGTATGTTGATATATTTCACTCTTTTCAATATTATATGTTTATCCCGTTGATTTATCCAAATTGCAGAACGGAATCTGGTCGCCTGGCGGCTGGTAAATCTTGCTAAAGAGGAGGTCCAAAAATGGACGCTGTCTTAAACAAAAATCACTATTTATTTACATCAGAATCAGTTGGAGAAGGTCACCCGGACAAGCTTTGTGATCAGATTTCGGATGCCATTCTTGATTACTGTCTTACTCTTGATTCAGAAGCACATGTTGCCTGCGAAACTTTTGCTACAACTAACTTTGTACTTGTTGGCGGCGAAATAAGTTTTAAGAAACAGGGCATTGCAATTGCAGAATTGAATCAGAAAATAGAAGAAATTGCACGCTCAGTTGCTAAAAATATTGGCTATGACAGTGAAGATAAGGGACTTGATTATAAGACCTTTACCTTTATGAACAGACTTCATGCTCAGTCGGATGATATTAGTCAGGGTGTTGATGGAACAGGTCTTAAGGAATATGAAGGACTTCAAGGTGCAGGTGACCAGGGAATGATGTTTGGCTTTGCCTGTAACGAAACTCCAACTCTTATGCCGGCTCCTGTTTATTATTCACACCAACTTTTGCTTAAGGCTACAGAACTCAGAAAAAGTGGAAAAATTGCATGGCTTCGTCCTGATGCTAAAAGTCAGGTTACAATTGAATACGAAGGCCACAAACCTGTTCACATTGATGCAGTTGTAATTTCTCACCAGCATGATGATGATATTTCGCATGAACAGATTGAACAGACTATAATTGAACAAATCATTAAGCCTGTGCTTGAACCAACAGGACTTTTGGACGAGCGCACTAAATTCTACATAAACCCAACAGGCCGTTTTGTAAAGGGTGGCCCTGATGGCGATGCAGGCCTTACCGGTCGCAAAATCATTGTAGACACTTACGGCGGTATGGGTCGTCATGGTGGCGGTGCCTTCAGTGGAAAAGATCCTAGTAAGGTAGACCGTTCAGCAGCTTACATGGCACGCTACATTGCAAAAAATATTGTTGCGGCAGGGCTTTCAGAACGCGCAGAAGTTCAGCTGGCATATGCAATTGGTGTTCCTTTCCCTGTGAGCGTTATGGTAGAAACCTTTGGAACAGAAAAGATTGAAAAAACTGCAATTGAAGCAGCCGTTAAAAAGGTTTTTGATTGCAGCCCTGCAGGAATCTCAAAGACACTTGGACTCAAAGCTCCAATCTACGCTAAAACTGCAAGTTACGGTCACTTTGGCCGCGAAGGCTTCCCTTGGGAAAAGACAGATAAGGTTAACGAACTTAAGAACGCCCTTTAATAAACAATGAATCTGCTGAATAAAAATCAGATTGTAAAGGTAATGGAGCGTCTCAAAGCACAAAACCCTTCGCCAAAGTCGGAGCTGGAATATGTGAATCCGTATACGCTTCTTGTTGCGGTTGTTCTTTCGGCACAGGCTACAGATAAAAGCGTGAACCTTGCAACCCGCGAACTTTTTAAGGTTGTGGATTCGCCTGAAAAAATGATTAAGCTTGGCGAGGCGGGGCTTATTCCTTATATAAAATCAATCGGGCTTTATAAAAACAAGGGTGCAAATATAATTAAACTTTCGCAGCAGCTTATTGATGATTTTGGAAGCCAGGTACCGGATACTCGTGAGGAGCTGATGACTCTGCGTGGAGTCGGCCGCAAAACTGCAAACGTTGTTTTGAATGTAATTTTTCATCAGCCTACAATGCCGGTTGATACACATTTACTCAGGATTTGCCCAAAAATCGGGCTTGCAGAAGGCACTACGCCGGAACAGGTGGAACAGTCGCTTCTGGAGCGCATCCCGCCGGAGTATCTTGAACACGCCCACCACTGGCTTTTGCTTCACGGAAGATACGTTTGCACCGCTAGAAATCCACGGTGTAATGAGTGTATAATAGCTGATATATGTAAAGATTGTTGGGTCAAGCCCGACAATGACAAATAACAAAGAGTGTCATCCTCGGGCTTGACCCGAGGATCTTTTACAAGGAGCAATTTATGGACGAAGTATCTGAAGGACTTAAAAACGCAGGCAGTTCTTTTTGGGAACAGACCTCTTCATTTTTAATCTGGGTAAAAAGCTTTCTTACCTGGGAAAATCTTTTTAAGGTAATAGGCGCATTAATAATCATATTCATTTTCTGGATTATTTTCAGACTTATGGTTCGCGGAATCAAAAAGGTTCCGGAGAAAAAGCTTCCAAAAGCACGCTCGCTTATTCTTATAAAATTCTTGAGATATGTTTTCTATATTATCATAGTAATGTATGTACTGAGCCTGTTTGGCGTTAAGCTTAGTGCCATCTGGGGCGCTGCCGGAATTGCCGGAGTTGCAATCGGTTTTGCTGCACAAACAAGCGTAAGCAATTTAATCAGCGGACTTTTTGTAATTACAGAAGGCGCAATTAAGATTGGCGATACAATTATTGTAGACGGAATTACAGGAGTTGTAGATTCAATCAACCTTATTTCTGTTACAGTTCACACACTCGATAACGAAATGGTTCGCATTCCAAACTCTACAATCATCAACACAAATTTGATGAACAAGTCTTTCCACAAAAAGCGCCGTCTTACAGTTACATGCCCTATCGCATACGGAAACGATTTGCAGCTTGCCTTGGACACATATCTTAAGGCAGCAAATGATTGTGAAACAGTTTTGAAAGATCCTGCCCCTGCAGCCTGGATAGACAAGTTCGGTGATTCTGGAATTGATGTAACAGTTGCAGTATGGTTTGATCCAAAAGATTTCTTAAAAACAAAAAGCGATCTTCACATTGCCATAACAAAAGAAAAAGCACTTGCCGGACTCGAAACTCCATTCAACCGTCTTGATGTTTCTATGGTTGGCGATGCTCCAAAAAAGTAATGTCTAACTATTTCGAACAGTTCGACTGGAAAACAATGATGTCGTTGAACGCCTGGCCAGATGACCCAGCAACGTTTTACGACATCAAAAAATACCACAAAATCCTTAGTCCCGATTATCCTGATTTTTTAGATAAGTATATTGCCCTGCCAATTCTTTCAAGACTCAAGGGCGTGGGACTTTTATGCGGTACCGACTGGACTAAGCTTTACAAAAACCGTTTTTATTATTCACGTCTGGACCATTCTGTTGGCGTTGCCCTGATTATCTGGCATTTTACTCATGATAAAGCGCAGACTCTTGCAGGCCTTTTTCATGATGCATCTACTCCGGTTTTTTCTCATGTTTCTGATTTTAGAAAGGGCGATGCACTTACACAAACAGCTACTGAATCTGATAACGAAAGGCTTTTAAAAAGTGATTCAGCGTTGTGTGAGCTTCTTGCAGATGACGGCCTTACTGTCGACCAGATCTGCGACTACCACATTTACCCTGTTGCCGACAACGAAATCCCCCAGCTGAGCGCCGACCGTTTGGAGTACATGTTTCCTTCGGGAATGGCATTAGACGGCAGCTGGGACCTGGCTTCAATTGAGAAGGCCTACAACGATATTACAGTTTTAAAAAATGAAGACGGCTTTGATGAACTTGGTTTCCAGACACTCGAAATTGCCGAAGACTACTGCCGCCGTTTTTGCATGATTGGCCACATTCTGCAGCTGAACGAAAACAAACTAACGCTTCACATGCTTGGTCAGATTATGAACCTTGCAGTTGAACAGGGAGTGCTGCACGAAGATGATTTTATGAATAAGAGTGAGAGGGAGATTATGGATGAGCTGGAACGCGCACCCTCTCGCCTTTACAAAACCTTCCGCACTATGACTTCAATTGAACACACCGACCATGCGCTGCCCACCGATGAATATTTTTGCATTTCACTTAATGTAAAACAAAGATATATTGACCCATTAGTAATAGATTGTCGGGCACCCTTCGACAGGCTCAGGGACCGCGACAATGACACATTAAGTGTGGGCCGTCTTTCTGCCATCTCCCCACTCGCACACAAAATCATCGAAGATTTCAAAGCCTACCACGACACTCCATACGGATGTGTAAAACTTGTATAATCGCCATATTTTTTGTCTAAATCTCACTTTTTATTCGACATTTAGACAAAAAATATTGCATTTTAGAGTAAATACACTTATAATTTGAAGTATGGTAAAGGATATAATTGGAAGAGAAAAAGAATGCGAAAAACTCCAGAAAAGCCTTGATGCTAACACTGCTCAATTAATCATTGTATATGGACGACGCAGAGTTGGTAAAACCTTCTTGATTAATCAGTTTTTTAATGACAATTTTTCTTTTAAAGTTACCGGAATTTTTAATGAACCAAAAGAAATGCAGTTACAGACCTTTACAATCTCTTTAAACAATTATTTTAATGAGTCATTTCGTCCATCAAAAAACTGGCTCGATGCTTTCAATTTATTAAGACAAAAACTGTCTACTCTTCCAAAAAATAAAAAAATGATTCTCTTTTTTGATGAATTTCCATGGCTTGATACTCAAAAATCAGATTTTCTGCCGGCTTTTGAATGGTTTTGGAATGATTGGGGATGTGCGCAAAATAATCTTGTTTGTATTGTTTGTGGATCTGCAACCTCTTGGATGGTTGACCACATTGATCATAATAAAGGAGGACTTTTCAATCGACAAAATCTAAGGTTATATCTTGAACCTTTCAATTTGTATTTAACAAAACAATTCCTGATTAAAAAAAATATACATTGGTCTGATTACGACATAGCACAGTGCTATATGATAATGGGTGGAATTCCTTTTTACCTTGACCTTCTGAATAAAGATTATTCCCTAAATAAAAACATAGATGAGTTATTCTTCAAAAAACACGGAGCTTTATGGGATGAATTTAATCACCTTTATAATACCCTATTTTCAAATAGCGAACAGTATATAAATGTAGTTGAAGCTTTATCAGCAAAAAAAATAGGTCTTACAAGACAAGAACTCTCTGAAAATGCAAAGCTTCCGCGAAATGGATTTTTGACCAAAGTTTTAGAAAATCTTGTGTACTCTGGTTTTGTCCGTTCATATCCCTTTTATGGAAATAAAAAGAAACAAACAGTTTTTCAACTTTGTGATTATTATACACTTTTCTATTTTAAATTCATTAAAGACAATCCTGGTAAAGATGAAAATTACTGGTCTAATTCCTATGAAAGTCCTTCACGAAAAGCATGGTCAGGCTTTTCCTTTGAACAACTTTGTCGGGATCACATAGCCCAAATAAAACAACGACTTTATATAGCTGGTGTTCTTTCTTTCGAGTCATCTTGGTTTGTTCAGGCAGATGAAAATCATGACGGAGCACAAATCGATTTGATTATTGACAGAAAAGACAGAGTAATAAATATCTGCGAAATGAAATTTTCCGATGACGAATTTATAATTGACAAAAATTATGAACAAAACCTTCGCCGGAAAATAAGCCGTTTTGTAGAAGCAACCGGCACAAAAAAATCTATTCAACTAACGATGGTAACAACCTACGGAATAAAGAAAAATCTATACAGCAACAGAATTACAAATGAAGTAATTCTTGAAGATTTATTCAAGGAAAAGGATTATTAAATATGACAGAACTCAACAGCAAACAAAGAAAACTTCTTGAAAAGGCGGCGCATGATTTACAGCCGGTTGTAATTGTTGGAGGAGCAGGACTCACAGACGGCGTTGTTCAAATGACTGCCAATTCTCTTGCCGCACACGAACTTATAAAAGTTAAATTCAATGAATATAAAGACGAAAAACAGGAACTCACAACCCAGCTTTGTGCACGCACAGATGCAACACTTGTCCGTATAATTGGTAATGTGGCAATTCTTTATAAAGAATCAGAAAAGGCTGAAGATAGAAAGTTCAAACTTTAGATTAATTTAGATACATTCGCGCGAACTATTGACTATCAGAAGTGTAGTCAGATAATATAAAAAAACACTTCATTCACAAGGAATATGTATGAAAAAAGCACTTTTTTTAATGGTTTCTATCATTTCTTTCTTTTTTGTTCTTGGTTGCTCTGCTGATTCGAAAGCAGAGCCTGAATTTGTTGAATTCTCAACAACTGGTGATATATCCTGGATTGAAGGTACCTGGGAATTAATAAAATGGGAAACAGACAATAAAGGCACTATGGAAGATAACACAAATATTTATGTATATCAATATTTGACAATTAGCAAAGATACTGTAGTCCAAGAATCAAAATCAAGTTCTGACAATAAAGTTACTTCCTACACATATTCTTTTAATGATTATTTCCAAATGTATAATCATAAAGTAAATGGAAATAAAACAAAAATTCTTCTTTCCAGAGAATATGCATCAGATCCTGAGGTAATATTTTATTTCACATTTCAGAAACAATAAATTATTTCATTATCCCTATAAACGCCGTAACAGATTTTTCTGGTGACATAATAAGGGTGTCCATGAGCGTGAGGCCAATTCTATTGCAGGGCAACAGGCGGAAAAAATCTTTTTGAACTTCTAGAGAAACATCACCGTAGCCGGGACTGAAGCGCGGGCGCACCTTATTACCTAAGGCTTCTGCGTCTGACTTGATTTTTTCATTAAGCAAATCTACACATTTTTCTATATACATTGCACCGCTTGCCTGAAAGACTGCGGCTTTTACCTGATCTTTTACCTGAGTACGACGGATAAGCTGGTCGCACTGTGGGCCTAAAGTTGAAGCAAAAATCACAACCTGACTGCAGTTGCGCAAATTACGTGCAAGGTCTTTTGACGGGATTTTTACATTTGAAAATTCTACCAGGCCTGTTCCGGCGGCCTCATTATATTCAACTCTTAAATCAAACTGCTCGTAAACTGCCTGTGGTTTTATTACTTCGAGCATTTCATCTGTAGCAACCTTTATTAATTCGGAAATCTGCTCGTCGGGTACCGTAATTTTTTGATAACCTAAATAACGAGCTGTTTCTGAGTAGTCGTGCTCTACAGGAGACATTTCGCTTTTTGACGGCATGAAAAATTGAGGCATATATTTACTATACTTTTTGCGGCTCCATAATTCAAGTACGTCATTGCGAGGGGCGCCCTTCGACAAGCTCAGGGACCCCGACTATCCCCTATTTACTATCCCCTATTCCCTGCATTATACTTTACCCCATGGAACAATACAAAAAAGAATTTATTGACTTTATGGTGGCGAGCCAGGTGCTCAAGTTCGGGTCCTTCACCCTCAAAAGCGGAAGACAGTCGCCTTTCTTTATGAACGCCGGTGCTTACATTACCGGTGCTCAGCTTAAAAAGCTTGGTGAATATTATGCAAAGGCAGTTCACGACAATTTTGGAGACGACATTGATGTTTTCTTTGGACCTGCTTACAAGGGAATCCCTCTTGCTGTAACTACCGCTATTGCATTTTCTGAACTCTATGGAAAAGAAGTAAAATACTGCTGCGACCGCAAGGAAGAAAAAGACCACGGTGCAGATAAGGGTTCGATTCTTGGTTACAAAATCCAGGATGGCGACAAGGTTGTTATTATTGAAGACGTTACAACCTCCGGAAAATCAATCGACGAAGTTTATCCAAAAATCAAGGCGCTTGAAACAACAGAAGGCGGAATAAAGATTCTTGGTGAAATCGTCAGCCTTGACCGTCTGGAAAAAGCCCCTGACTCTGAAAAATCTGCTCTGCAGGTAATTTCTCAGAATTATGGCTTTAAGACAGCTTCAATTGTTACAATGAATGATGTAATTGAAGCTCTCTACACAAACGGCGACAAAACTGTAATAACTGATGAACTTAAAAAACAATTAGATATATACTATTCTCAATGGGGTGCAAAATGAAAAATTTTATTAAAAAAATCTCAATCGTACTTTTGATGCTTACTCTTGCAATGAGCTTGAGTGCAAAGGCTAAAAAGACTGTTACAAAAAAGGTGAAGAAGAATGTTAAGGTTACAGAACAGACAGTTCAGTATCCAAAATCAATCGTAACACTTTCTCCATCTGCTGCAGAAATTCTTTATGCAATTGGTGCCGGAGATCAGATTGTTGCTGTTTCTGAGTTTACAGATTATCCTCCTGAAGCTGCTGAAAAACCTGTTGTTGGCGGCTTTGATGGAAAAACACTTAGCATTGAAACAATCATTTCTTTTGAGCCTGATTTTGTTTACTTGACCGAAGGCATGCACAACTTTTTGATTGAGCCGCTCGATTCATACGGAATCAAATGGTATCTTTCAAACGCTACTTCGATTACTGCAATTGAAAAAGAAATCATGGACCTTGGCGAAATAACAGGCCACCAGGACGAAGCTGCTCAGGTAGTTGCTCAGATGGCAGAAAAATTGCCTAAGACTACCGGTGATTCATCTATTAAAGTTTACTACGAAGTTTGGAATGCTCCGTTTATGTCTGTTGGTTCTACTTCTTTCATTAATGATGTTATTGTAAATGCAGGCGGAAAAAATATTTTTGATGATCTTACAGATGCTTATCCTATGGTAAGTGATGAAACTATTATTGCACGCGCACCAGATGTAATTCTTTTGCCAAGAAGCAACGGTGTTACAGTAGAAGATGTAAAAGCCCGTGCAGGATGGGATTCAATTCCTGCTGTTGTAAACGACAGAATCTACATTATTGATGACAACATGTATTCACGCCCGGCTCCAAGAATTGCAGATGTAGTTCTTGATTTGTCTGAGCTTTTGAATCAGTAATTTGATTTATAAAACCTTATGAAAAGACAACCTCTTTTCGCAATTCTATTTTTTCTGCTGCTGAATTTATCACTTGCCTTGTCGCTTGTGTTCGGCGCAGAAAAACTTAGTCCTCTTGTTTTGATTGGCAAGGGGACTAAGTTTCAAAACATAATCCTTTGGAAAATCAGACTGCCTCGATGCCTGCTTGTTTTAGTTACAGGCCTTTTGCTTGGAGCTAGTGGTGCGGTGTTCCAGCTGTTTTTCCGTAACCCGCTTGCAGAACCTGGCATTATGGGCATTTCTTCGGGAGCAACTCTGGGAGCAGTTATTGCAACTGTAATTCTTGCAGGACGCACACTCCCCGGAGCTCTTGAACCTGTATTTAAATTTATTTCTCCAATAAACCTATGTGCATTTTTGGGTGCACTTGCCGCCGGATTTTTTGTTACGGCTCTTGCATTCAGTCGCGCGGGAAAGGCCTCCAGCGTAATGCTGCTTCTTTGTGGTACTGCGCTGGGCACACTCTACTCTGCTATTTCTTCTGCAATCTTACTTACAAGCAACAAGGAGCTCCATTCCATTTACACCTGGATTTTAGGAAGCTTTAACGGACGCGGCTGGAAGGAACTTATCTTTATTGCAATTCCGGCAACCCTTTCTATAATAATTGCTTTTGCAGTTGCACGCCCTTTGGATCTGCTTACCTGCGGAGAAAAAACTGCCTCTACACTTGGAGTAGAAGTTGACCGTATAAGAATATGGGTTTTGATCTGCGGTGCTCTTGCCGTAAGCTGTGCAGTTTGTGCCGGAGGAACTATTGGTTTTGTTGGTCTTATTGCTCCGCACATTGTTCGAAAGCTTACCGGACCAAAAAGCCGCACGCTCATTCCTTATAGCATGATGTTTGGTGCCGTTCTGCTTTTACTTTCTGACACAATAGCCCGTACTGCAATTGCACCAGGCGAGCTCCCTGCAGGAATCATTACTTCCATACTTGGAGTGCCTTTCTTTATTTCGCTTTGTCTTACAAAAAAGAATAGTTAAAATCTGTGAACTGTGCATTGCCGCCGGTTTGCTTTGTTGAATAACAGAACAACGCGAAACGAACTCCTACGAACTGGTCCAGCGTATAGCGAAGCTGAACTGGTGTAGAAAGAGTCTGATATTCACCAGCGCCCGGTTCATTTCTGTATTGCAGCTGAACCTGCTGCTTTTCACGAGTTAAATCAAAAACAAGCTTAAGTTCAAGCTTTGGATTTTCAAGCGGGATTTCTGTCTTGATGTCTGGTGGATCTGTGTCGAACACACCCATTGCCCAAGGTGTATATTTTGTTTTATGTTCTGCCGCAACAAGATAGAATTTTCCGTCGCGTTTAGTTACTGCAATAAAGCCGTATTCGCCTTCTAAAGCCGCAAGCCCCGCAAAGTCGCCTTCGTTTATCTGACTGGCATCAAGCACAACAGAGCCTGCGCATTTTTCTGTGAGAGTGCGCTGTGTATATGTGTTCACTGCCTGAGTGATATTTATTACAGTTTTGTTTGTTGTGATTGTATATTTTGAAGTTTCCAGCGTGCAGCAGCTTTTATCTGGAATATGATTCCACTGCCATGCAGGATTAGTAAAGTCGTTGCTCCAAAGGGGGGCATATTTGTAGCCTGGGTTGTTGTCAAAAGGCTCCGGCCCTTCGACCCCTTCGACAGGCTCAGGGACCACGGGGACCGCATGGAATTCAGGGACCCCGGAGGCATTAAATTCCACCGGCACAAGTACCGGGATGCGGCCTAGTGCTCCGTGGTCCTGGAACAAAATGCCGAACCAGTTACCCTGCTTGTCCTGAACAATTCCGCCCTGTGCAACGCCGCTGTTCCAGTTGTCCAGATCTGAACAAAGAATGTCTCCGCCTGTCCACGGGCCTTCAATATTGTCTGCAACATAACAACCCTGGGAACGCATCTTACCCTTTGGCATGTGAATCATAAAGTTATAATATCTGCCGTTTATTTTATACAGGTGGCTTCCTTCATAACCAAGAATCACCTTTTCCCTGTCATCACAGATTATTACTTTATCAACTCCGCCCTTTTTAGGCCCGCTCAAATCTGCTTTGAGCTCTGTAAGATGGATTTCTGTATTTCCGTGAACAACAAAAACGCGTCCGTCGTCGTCCCAGAAAAGAGACATGTCATGATAAAAGCCCTTGATTTCTGAACGCTTCCAAGGCCCTTCAATTTTTTCGGAAGTAAAAAGATAAGTTTTATGAGTGTCATTTGCAACAAAGCTTACATAAAACTTATCATCATGAAAATTAAGTGATGCAGCCCACATGCCCTTTCCATAAATACCCTTGTTGTCCTTAAGAGTCTGCCCGTCTGTTTCTTCAAGCTTATCATAAACATACGAAGCAAACTCCCAGTCAACAAGATTGTACGAGCGGAGTATTACACAGCCAGGCATAAAATGCATTGTTGTACTGACCATGTAATAAACATCGCCCACACGAATTACATCAGGATCGGGATAGTCGCTGACAATTATAGACTTCACTTACTTTACCTCAACGCCACCAACATCTGTATTAATTCTAAGGCGCTTGTCCTTATCACCCTTTTGAGAATAGCGGCGCTTTACATTTCTGCCGTCAACAACAATTCCGCCAAGGTCCGAATTAATGCTGATATCATAATTTTCTATAGGCTCAACAAGTTCAATGCTCACTGCACCAACATCAGAATCAAGATCAAGGTCATTGAAGTTTACATTAGAAATTTCGATGGCACCAACATCTGTGTCGATTGAACCCTTTTTAATATCAAAGCCGCTCAACTCAACTGCGCCAACATCCATATTCATATTGAGCTTATCGAGCTCTGTACCAAAAGGAACTGTTACTACAATAGTGCAGGTTTTTGTTCCCAGCTTCTGATTTTTATAACCAGGCTGAGAAATGCTGAGCTTTCCGTTTTTCAAAGTATAAACAGGCTTAAGATAATCGCGTGTATACTTTGATCTTAATTCCCACTTATTACCTCGTTCAATTGTAATTCCACCAACCTTAAGGTTTACTTCAAGCTCCTTGAATTCGCTGATTGTTTCTGTGTCAAATGATTTTGGATCATCGTCGTCAAAATCAAAATCTCTTATTTCGTCATCATCAAAATCATCATCGTCATTGTCGCCAAAATGAAAGTGTAATCCTCCCCGACGAAGTCCTCTTTGTATTGATGATGACACAGAATTAAATCCCTTTCGTGAAATTCCAAGATGATGAGCAGAACCAAAAATAATACATAAAACTGTTACCAGCGTAATAATGATTAAAAATATATTCTTCTTCATTTTATTAACCTCTCATGCACAATTAGTCTTCAACGTTAAGATTAATAATCAGTTTATGAACAACACCGGCAATAGGCCAGATAATCCAGCTGATCCACCAGTTGAATGTAAGGAAACTGTAAGCAAGATAAATACATGTTATAGTTGGCCAGTAAACAGACATAACTGCGCGCATTGTCTTGTTGTCATAGTAAGGATCCTTGTCGCGTACACGTGTATAAGTTCCGCCTATAGTATTTGCAGAATTGATGTTAAGCAGTCTCTGATATGCTCTGTAACGCCAGCTGCTGTAAACAATACAAGCAACGCCTGCTGCAACAAATACAAAGAACAATATTCCGCTCCAGGCATCATTTATCTTTGACTCATATTCATCAAGAATGATTGCAGGAATAAAGCTGCATACACAAAGAATAATTCCAACAGTATTCATGATTGTATATTGATTTCTGAACTTTTTCTTTTCGGCAGAAATATAATCTGTTGTTGCTGGACTTATTGAACAAGGTTCTCGTTTCAAGAATCTCCATGATTCCATATTTGCATTAGGAATAATCATACATGCAATGGCTGCTGCAATAATAACAAACATAAGAACAATGCCTGTTACTTCGTGCTTATTGATTACATCTCCAAAGAAAATTACCGGACATGTACAGATAATAAAGAGCGCAATTCCAACTGTCTTAAATACGATTGAGTTGAACAAATCAGAAAGATATTCTTTAACTTCGTCCAAAGATAAGTTTCTTCTTGTCTGCTCTTCCTTACCGCTGCTCAAAACCTCTTTAATTCCAAGAGAAGAAGCAACTTCATCAAGGTTTCCAAATTCAGAAATTACAGTTGCAACTGCTTCGTTTTCTGATTTGCCTTCACGGCGCAATTCTGCATATTTGTCTTCCATCATTTGCAGAAGCTCGTTTTTTGCCTTAAGTACTTCGGCTGTGTTCGGAAGATTTCTGAACATTGATTCAAGATAATTTTTAATAGTTTCCATTAGTTTGCCTCGCTGATAAATTTTTCTACAACTTCCTGCGTGAGCTTCCACTCTTCGCATTTTTCATTATAATACGCTTTTCCTTTTTCGGTAATACGATAATAAGTTCTGCGTTTTCCGTTGTCTGCCTCCTGGGAATATGATTCAACATACCCGTTTTCTTCCATTCGTGTAAAAGCAGAATAGAGCGTTGTTTCTTTGATAACATATTTTTCGCTCGTAAGTGCCTTTATATTTTTGGAAATCTCATACCCGTATGAAGGCGCAATCTTTAGCAGAAACAGTATCATCGTGTCATTGTAACCACGAATTACATCACTGCTGATTGTGACCATAAGACCTCCTGTATCGGACCTTTTTGTGGCCCGTTCAAATAATACCTTGCCTGTCGTACTACGATAGACAATACTACGACTGTCGTACTGTGTTTATCATACTACGACTAACGGGGTATGTCAAGTTTTTTTTGAAAAAAAAATGGATTGCCGCGCTTCGCTCGCAATGACAATCGAATTCCGTCATTGCGAACGAAGTGAAGCAATCCACTAACAGATTGTCGGGCACCCTTCGAGAGCCTCAGGGACCGCGACTATTTCACATATTACTTAGCACCAAAAATATCAAAGTATCCGGCAACGAATACAACAATAATAATTACCGGAGCAATGAACTTAAGGTAGAATTTTACAACCTTATTCTTAGGGAACTTAATACCTTCACCGGCATCGGCTTCGGCAATAAAGCCATCCCAGCCCCAACCCTTCTTGATTGTACAGAACAACAGGAAGAGCATAGATCCGATTGGCAACAAGTTCTGGCTAACGATAAAGTCTTCAAGAGCGTCGATAGAACCAATGTGAGCACCAAAGTGTACGCCTGACCAAACGTTCATACCAAGAGCAGCTGGAGTTGCAAGTACGAGCATTGCTGCAAAGTTGATAAGTACAGCCTTTGTACGGCTCCAGCCAAGCTTGTCCATTGCAAATGCTACGATGTTTTCGAATACTGCAATTACAGTAGAAAGAGCAGCAAATGACATGAACAGGAAGAAGAATGCACCAACGATGCGTCCTGCAACCGGGCCCATAGCGTTGAATACGTTTGGCAATGACATGAATGCAAGACCTGCACCAGAAGAAGCTTCTACACCAAATGCGGCACAAGCGGGGAAAATAATCAAACCGGCACAGATTGCTACGAATGTATCAAGTCCAATTACGCGCAAAGATTCACCGGTAAGTGAGTGATCCTTACCAATGTAAGAACCAAAGATTTCCATAGAACCAATACCCAAAGACAAAGTAAAGAATGCCTGTCCCATTGCGGCATAGATTGTATCCCAAAGTCCGTGTTCACCACTTACCAAAGCTTTGAAATCCGGCTTAAGGTAGAATGCATAACCGGCACCTGCTCCAGGAAGGAATGCAACGTAAATTGCAAGACCAATCATAATGATAAGCAAAGCAGACATCATGATTTTTGTAATGCGTTCAACACCCTTCTGAAGTCCAAGAATACATGTTCCAAAACCAATTACGATTACTACAACCATTCCAATCAAAAGTGTAGAAGGTGAGCCTACAGTTCCGTTTACAAATTCTTCTACGATTGCATCTGCAGACAAGCCTACAAACTTTCCGCTGATCATCTGTACAAAATACTTAAGGAACCATCCGGAAACTACTGTATAAAACATCATCAAAAGATAGTTACCTGCAATTGCAAAGCCACTATACCAGTGCCACTTTGTTCCTTCCGGCTCAAGCTCTTTGAAAGCAGCTGCCATACTCTTGCGTGAAGCACGTCCAACAGCAAATTCACATACCATTACTGGAAGACCAAGAATTACAAGGAATACAAGATAAATAAGAACAAATGCTGCTCCACCGTATTTACCTGTAATGTAAGGAAAGCGCCATACGTTTCCTAATCCGATTGCACATCCGGCAGACAACAGCAAAAATCCAAGTCGGCTGCCCAGGGTTTCTCTTTCTTTTTGTTCACCCATTTTTAATTCTCCTAAAAATAGTTTTTTTATTATTCTACTATTTTATAACGAATTATTATAAAGTGCAATTAAATGTGTTTTTAATTGCTTTTTTCAATAAGTTGATAGATAATTATAAGAACATAGTTACAATGAGGTATTCACATGGCAAAGAAGGAACTTGACAGATTTGAAGAGAATCCAAGAAAGAATTTATCTCTTAAGGCAAAACTTATAGCTATGATTGTTGGTGCCAGTTTTCTTGGAGTTGCAGTTACAGGATTTGTAGCCCTTAAAGTTTTTGACAGAGGCCTTATTCAGAATATAGAAGCAGAAATTAACAATACTTCTAATGGTGTTCGTTTTATTCTTATTGACTGGCTCGATAACCTCTACCGCTATGGAGACATGCTTTCTATTGAACCTTCTACCCGTGAATATTTTGAAGATGAAGAGGGCGAAGATCACTTTGTTCAGGAAGATATGGATGAATTCCTGGAAGGTCTTGCAGAAAGAGCAGGTCTGGACCTTCTTGCTTTTGTAGATTACAACGGATTTTTGTTTGCCGGCTCTGGAGTTTCCTCAGGAACATCGGTAAATGATTCCTTTATACGAAAAGCACTTCGTGGTGAACAAAGCTATGCTTACGACGCCTTTGGAGAAATGGTTTACGGACTTATAGCAGCCTGCCCTGTTTTTGATGGTGACGAAGTTGTTGGTTGTATAGTTACAGGTTATGAACTTGCCGACAGCGGTGAAGATACCTACATTCAGGTTGTAAATGATAACTATGGTGTAGACTGTACTGTATTCAAAGGAAAAATCCGTGCATCAACAACACTCGGTGAAAACATGATTGGAACAGAGCTTACAAACGAAGAAATTGTAAAGCAGGTTCTTTATAAGGGTATTCCTTTCGACGGTCTGAATACAATCAACGGCCGCCAGTACTATTCAAACTATGACCCTCTTGTAAGCGACGACGGAACAATTACAGGTATGACCTTCGTTGCAAAACCAATGGATGTTATTGAACAGATTAAATATACAACTGTAAGCATGGTTGTTCCTGTTGCCGCTACACTTATTATAGTTCTTGCAATTGCAGGCTTTCTCTTTGTTCGCTGGATTATGAAACGAATCAGGCACGTATCAGACTTCCTTGGTGAACTTGCAAGTGGTGATGCAGATTTGAGTAAGCGTTGTGCCCTTTATATCCGCGACGAAATTGGTACACTTGTAATCAACTTTGATGCCTTTATGGATAAGCTTCAGGAAATTGTACGAACCCTTAAGAATTCTAAAGCCGAGCTTGGTACAAGTGGAGACACTCTTGATGTAGGTACACAGGATACTTCAAGCTCAATCACACAGATTATTGCAACAATTGAAAGTATTCACGGACAGATTAATAATCAGACTAGAACAGTAGGAGCAACAAGCGGTTCTATCAGAACAATTTCAAGCTCTATTACAAGTCTTGATAACATGATTGAAGATCAGTCTGCAAGCGTAACCCAAGCTAGTGCTGCCGTAGAAGAAATGATTGGTAACATTAACTCTGTAAAGCATTCTGTAGAAATGATGTCTGATTCTTTCAAGACTCTTCAACACGATGCCGAAAACGGATTTGCAAAACAGAACAATGTAAATGAACAGATTAAGCAGATTGAAGGTCAGTCAGAAATGCTCCAGGAAGCCAACGCCGCTATTTCTGCAATTGCCGAACAGACAAACCTTCTTGCTATGAACGCCGCAATCGAAGCTGCCCACGCTGGTGAAGCCGGAAAGGGATTTGCCGTAGTAGCAGACGAAATCCGTAAGCTTAGTGAAACGTCATCTGAACAATCTAACAAAATTGGTGATCAGCTTACAAATAT
The DNA here is from genome assembly GCA_017551545.1 of Treponema sp. GTDB lineage: Bacteria > Spirochaetota > Spirochaetia > Treponematales > Treponemataceae > Treponema_D. The sequence goes on from JAFZLJ010000149.1 coordinate 21,021, forward strand.
TCAGATGTCAATTTCGACAGTTTCTAATTCTTCTACAGACGCAAGTGAAGCCTTTGCACATGTAGCTTCTCAACTCAAAAATACTCATGAACTTGTTTATCATATCAATTCTGCAATGGAAGAGCAGAACGAAGGTTCTAAACAGATTCTCGAAGCTTTGCAGAACCTGAACAATTCTACTATTGAAGTACGTAACTCTTCTCACGAAATGCAGGCACGCAACTCTCAGATTGTAGAAGAGATGGAACACCTTTACGAAACAACAAAGATGATGAATACCAGCATGGAAGAAATGGCTGTTGGTGCACAGAAGATCAACCAGACTGGTGCAACACTCAGCGAAATTTCTTCACAGGTTAAGGGTTCTATCGACAAGATTGGTGAACAGGTAGATTTGTTTAAAGTTTAGGCTCATCTCGTCATTGCGAGCGCAGCGTGGCAATCTAGTTTGTGGATTGCCACGTCGTTACACTCCTCGCAATGACGGAAAGGTTTCATATGAATATAAATCAAATTTCTCAAAAAAATTCTTCTAAAAGCCACATGATCTTTCATGAAAATCCGGATGTGTTTCATGTTAACACTTTGCCGGATCATTGTTATTTTGTTCCTTTTGCTAAGGGGCAGGATCCTTTTTTGGCGCGCGAACGTTCTAAGCGGTTTGAGCTTTTGAACGGAAAATGGGGGTTCTCCTACTATTCAAGCCTGATTGACCTTCCTGATGATTTTGCAGAAATTAAGACTGCACAAAAAGTACTGGAGGGCGGCAAAAAGATTCCTGTTCCTTCTAACTGGCAGCTGCATGGGTATGATAAGGCACAGTACACAAATGTTGATTACCCTATTCCATATAATCCGCCGTTTGTTCCAGATGAAAATCCTGTTGGTGTGTATTATAAAACTTACAACTACAAGGCTGATGGACTTACACGCACACTTTGTTTTGAAGGTGCAGACAGCTGTATTTATGTTTATGTAAACGGCAAGTTCTGTGGATTTTCTGAAGTTAGTCATCACACTTCTGAATTCGATATTACTCCTTTGCTCAACGAAGGTTCAAATATAATTACTGTTGCAGTTCTTAAATGGTGCTTTGGAACTTATCTTGAAGACCAGGATAAAATAAGGCTTTCGGGAATTTTCAGGGATGTTTATGTACTGTCACGGCCAAAGAAAAGGATTAGTGATTATAGGGTGAAGACGATTTTAGGTGGCCCTTCCCTTCGACAAGCTCAGGACAAGCTAAGCTCAGGGACCGCGATTGTTACAGTCTATGGTGCAGACGCTCAGGTTGAACTTTTTGATCCGGCAGGCAAACTGCTTTTTGCGGGGCCGGCAAAAAAGGGACAGGCACTTAAAATAAAGGTGAACAAACCTGCTTTGTGGAGTGCAGAAACTCCTGTTTTGTATAAACTCACAATTCAAACTGCAGACGAAGTTATTGGTGAAGAAGTAGGCTTCCGTAACATAACTGTAGATAAAGGCGTGCTCAAAATAAACGGAAAGGCAATTAAGTTCCGTGGTACAAACAGACATGACAGTTATCCGGATACCGGTTACGTTGCAAGTGTTGCGCAGCTGGAAAAAGACCTTCAGCTTATGAAAATGCACAACATAAATGCAATCCGAACTTCACACTACCCTAACGCTCCGATTTTTTACAAGCTCTGCGACCGCTACGGCTTTTATGTTATTGATGAAGCAGATTTAGAAATGCACGGAAGTGTAAGCGTAAATAATACAGCTCACTGGGACTGGTCTGACTACTCCGGAATTGCACTTGTAGCAAGCAACAAAATGTTTTACAAAGGCATTCTTGACCGCGAAAAAATCTGTCTTGCACGAGACATCAACAGACCATGCGTAATCATGTGGTCAATGGGAAACGAAAGCGGCAACGGTCACAATCTTACAAAGGCTGCAGAATGGATAAAATCTTTTGACGACACAAGACTTTTACATTACGAAAGCGTGCACAATCAGGGAGACACAACAGACAAACCATATGATGTTGTTTCGCGCATGTACCCTTCGCCTGAAGACTGGAGCAAGTTCCCTGAAAACAAAAAAGAAAAACGACCATTCATACTTTGTGAATACTGTCACGCCATGGGAAACGGACCGGGCGACCTTGAAGATTATCACAAAGTATTCCACAGTTCACCACGCTTTTGCGGCGGCTTTATATGGGAATGGTGCGACCACAGCCTTGTAATGGGCAAAGCAAAAGACGGTTCAATCAAATACGGCTACGGCGGCGACTGGGGCGAAAAACACAATGACGGTAACTTCTGCTGCGACGGTTTAACCTACCCCGACCGACGACCACATACAGGCCTGCTTGAGGCAAAGCAGGTATACAGACCTGTTCGTGTAGAGATGCACGGGGTTCCTGAGCCTGTCGAAGGACCACGGGTGCAGGCCTTCCTCTTCTGGAATCTCCTTGCCTTTACAGATGCAGCTCAGGCCTTTGACTGCCGCTACGAGCTTACAATAGACGGTAAAGTTATCAAGCAGGCAAAGCTAACATTACCTGCTTTGCCTCCGCTTAAGAAAACCAGCGTAGAAATTGCAGGCCTTCCTGACTGCACAGGAAAAGACGCATACATCCGTTTTATATTCACTTCTAAAACAGACACTCTCTGGTGCAAAAAAGGCTATGAAGTTTGTTTTGATCAGGTGCAGCTTGGAGCCCCTGCCAACGCAGACACAGGAAAAGTTGTTCTTCAAAAATGGCAGCCCGGCAAGCGAAACGAAAAAGGCATTCAGGAAAACGCACGCGCCGAAATTGAAAAGCTTATTTCTTTTGTACGCGCTGCAGAAAAAAAGAACGACATTAAAAACGGCAACGGCCTTTGCTACAACGTAAAGCTCGGTACAACAGAATACAACTTCAACCGCCGCACAGGAATGTTCGACTCAATTAAAGTGCAGGGAACAGAAATCCTCAAAAAGCCGCTCAGTTTTAACTTTATGCGCGCCCCAACAGACAACGACCCAATGCGCGGTGAATGGTTTGGCGCACACCTGCATGATTTTGAAACAAAAGTATACGGCTCACGCATAGAAAAATCTTCAGACGGAAAAACTGTTCGCATAATTGTAGACCAGGGCTTTGTCTGGAGCGTCCACCAGCCGTTTATGTACGGCACAGTAACCTACACTTTGGGGATCCCGGGGTCCCTGAGCCTGTCGAAGGGCCTGCCAGTTGGCCCGTCCCTTTCAGTACAATTCCACTTCACCGCAACCCGCCGCATATTCATACTGCCACGAATAGGCCTGCGCCTGTTCCTGGACAAATCATTTAACCAGCTTGAATACTACGGCTACGGACCAACAGAAAGCTACATAGACAAGCATCAGGCAACTTATGCAGGCACGTTTACTTCAAAAGTAAGCGACCAGTATGAACCGTATATCAGGCCGCAGGAAAATTCTTCGCATTACGGCTGCCGTTATGTTCAGGTAAAAAACAAAAAGCTTGCACTTGTATGCACAGGAACAAATCCGGCTACAAAAAATCAAAAGTACATAAGCTTTAATGCAAGCCGCTACACACAGGAAGAACTGTGGACAAAGCGTCACAACTATGAGCTTGAAGAATCTGAGTATACAGTTTTGTGTCTTGATTATCAGATGGCAGGAGTGGGCTCTAATTCGTGCGGGCCAGCACTTGCACAGAAGTACCGCATCCAGCTGCCCCAGATTCAAGGACAGCTGAACATCGGCTTTTATTTCTTGTAGATTCTCTTTACCTTCTTAGTAGTAGTCATCTCAAGCGGCTCATCCAGAATGGTAATCTTTGTGATTCTCTGGTAGGTAAGGAGATTTTTGTTTACAGTTTCTACAACCTTTTCAACTTCGGCTTTAACCTTTTCCATGTCGCCAGGATTCTTTCTGTCGGCGCCAAGTCTGCTCAATAATCCGTCTGAAGGATAAATCAAAGCTTCAAGTTCTTCACCTGCATCCTGACCGTCCGGAATATAACCCTGAATTGTAATCTGTTCAAGTTCATCATAAAGCTGGAAGGCATTTTCAATTTCTTCAGGATAAACGTTCTTACCACCGGCTGTTACAATCATATTCTTAGCACGACCAGAAAGCATTACATAACCTTCTTTGTCTATCCAGCCAAGGTCACCTGTTTTAAACCATCCGTCGCCTGTAAAGGTAGCAGCAGTTTCTTCTGCCATATTGTAGTAACCCTTCATAATCATAGGGCCCTTTACACAAAGTTCACCAACTCCATTTTCGTCGGCATCAATTACTTTAAACTCAACATCACGAAGGTTCTTTCCAACACTTTCAATCTTGAATGAATAAACAGGGTTCAAAGCAATAATAGGAGAAGTTTCTGTAAGTCCGTAACCCTGAACAAAATCTATACCAAGCTGGTTATATGCCTTGAATACACTTGGAGCCAAAGGTCCGCCACCGCAAATTGCAATACGAAGTGTATAGATATTTGCCTTCTGCAAAACAGACTTGAACAACACTTTTCCAGGATTACAGTTTGTAAGCTTTTTAATTGTATAAGAAAGTCCCATAAGGAACTTGATGATTCCGTAAACAACAGCGCCTTTATCTTTAATACCCTTCATAATTCCGACAAGCAGCTTGTTGAACAAAAGCGGAACTCCAAGAAGCATTGTGATTTTTCCTTCACGAAGCTCCTTCATCATTTTGCTTACAGCCATTGTTTTTCCAAATACAATTTCTGCACCAACGCCAATTGCTTCAAGGAATACGGCAGTCATTGTATAAGCATGGTGAATAGGAAGAAGTGCATAGAAAACATCTGTTGAATAAATGTTCATATTTGTCTGTGCAAGGTAAACATCACTAACAAGATTTCTATGAGTAAGCATTACACCCTTTGGAACACCTGTTGTACCGCTTGTGAACAAAATTGCGGCAAGATCGTCTTCTGTTGGATATGTAATCTTTGGAGTTTCTGTTGTGCTGAGTTTATAAACATAAGTATCCTGTTTTTCCGGAGAAAGTGAATAAACTCCAAAAGGAAATTTCTTTTCCTTAAAGTAATCATATTTTTCTACATCAACAAAAAAGAATTTTGGTTTTGCAGTATTCAAAAGATTTTCAAGCTCTTCATTATGAAGACCATAATCCATAGGACAAATTGTGGCACCTGCATAAAAAGCAGCAAGATAAACTACAGCCCATTCAGGAGAGTTTTTACCTGAAACAGCAACGCGGTCACCATGCTTAACACCATTTACAGCAAGCCAGGCAGCCAGTTCTACTATTTTAGTTTTTGCCTGAGCATAAGTAAGTGTGTTTCGTGAACCGCCTGGTCCGTCAAAGTCGGTAAAACAATTGTTGTTTGGATAGCGTTCAACATTAATATCAAAAACTTCTTTCAATGTAGGCCAGGAACCGGTAAAAGCCTTACCTCTGAATTCTTCAAGCCACTCCACCGGGTCAGTTTGTTTCATGTTGATTGATGCCATTTTTGTTTCCTATTTTTTTTTATTAAAATGAATTTCTTCTATTATGACACGAAATGAAAATATGTCAAGGAAAACAACCCGCAAAGTTACTACTTATAGAAATTTTTTGTGCCACTCATTATAATCTACTCCATGGTCCATCGTGACCTTCAGGAGTAAATCATGTGTGGAATTGTCGGATATATTGGAGAAAAAGAAGCAACACCGGTGCTTATAAATGCCCTTAAAAAGCTTGAATACCGTGGTTATGACAGTGCAGGAATTGCAGTTTTTAACGGCGAAGACATTGTCGTTCGAAAAGCAAAGGGTGCACTTAAGTTTCTTGAAGAAAAGATTGCCGACGAAACAATCAAAGGCTCACTTGGAATTGGACATACACGCTGGGCTACTCACGGAGAACCAAGCGACATAAACGCACATCCACAGACAAACGTAAGCGGTTCCATTGCTATTGTACATAACGGAATTATTGAAAACTACATGGAACTTAAAAGCTGGCTTCAGTCACAGGGAATTGTTTTCCGCAGCCAGACAGATACAGAAGTTATTGCACACCTTGTAAACTATTATTACGAACAGAATCCTGATCTTTTTGCAGCAGTACTTAAAGCTATTCACAAACTCGAAGGAAGCTATGCTCTTGGTGTTGTATGCAAGGATTATCCGGATCGTCTTATTGCAGCACGTAAAGAAAGCCCGCTTATTATTGGACTTGGTCAGGGCGAAAACTTTATTGCAAGCGATGTTCCTGCAGTTCTTGAATATACACGCGATGTATTCTTCCTTGATCAGCGCGAACTTGCCGTTCTTTATAATGATCATGTCGATTTGTTCACAGACGAAGGTGAAAAGATAATAAAAGAACCGTTCCATGTAGACTGGGACATTTCTTCTGCCGAAAAGGGCGGTTATGCTCACTTTATGCTTAAAGAAATCTACGAGCAGCCAAAAGCCTTGAACGATACACTCCGCCCACGCCTTGTAAAACAAAATAACCGCAATGTTGATATTAAGTTTGACGAAGTTACTTTTGACGACACCTGGAAAAACGCAGAACGCGTAGTAATTACTGCCTGTGGTACTGCTTACCATGCCGGAGCTGTTGCAAAATATACATTTGAACGACTTGCACGCATTCCTGTTGTTGTAGACTTTGCAAGTGAGTTCCGTTACCGAGACCCTATTTTGAACAAAAATGATATTTTCATTGTAATAAGTCAGTCTGGTGAAACTGCCGACACTCTTGCAGCCCTACGTCTTGCAAAAAAAGCAGGTGCACACATTATTGCAATTACAAACTGTGTAGGTTCAACTGTAAGCCGCGAAGCAGATGACGTTATTTACACCTGGGCCGGCCCCGAAATTGCAGTTGCTTCTACAAAAGCATATACAACCCAGCTTATGTGTCTGTGCCTCCTTGCACTCAAAACAGCACAGCTTCGCGGAACAATTTCTGAATTAGAATACACTGCCCTTTTGGACGAACTTGAACTTATCCCTGAAAAAGCACAGGCAATCCTTGATAATCAGGATGTAATCCAGAAATTTGCTTCACGCAACTTTAACAAGGAAAAGGTTTTCTATATTGGCCGCCAGTTCGACAGCGCAACAAGTCTTGAATGTGCCCTTAAGCTCAAGGAAGTAAGCTACATGCATTCAGAAGCCTTTGCCGCAGGTGAACTTAAGCACGGACCAATTGCTCTTATAGACAAGCGTACTCTTGTTGTTGCAACTGCCACAATGCCTTCACTTTTTGACAAACTTAAGAGCAACATTGTAGAGGTAAAATCGCGCGGTGCTGCAACTCTTGTAATTACACAGAACACAGACGGTACCTTTGGCGAAAGCGCAGACGAAGTTATTTCAATTCCAGACACAAATGAAGCCTTTATTTCCATGCTTTCAATCATTCCGGCCCAGCTTTTTGCCTACTACTGTGCCGTACAGCGCGGAAATGACCCTGATAAACCAAGAAATTTGGCTAAGTCTGTGACTGTTGAGTAGAAATAGATTCCCGGGTCAAGCCCGGGAATGACACAAGGTTTCTCAGCACAAGAATGACAGAATGTGTCATTGTCGGGCTTGACCCGACAATCTTTCATCAAAATAAATTTGCTTTTATTCGAAAATTCGGTGATAATATACTATTATGAGAAAAAAGTTTTTTTCTTTAATGTTATTATCTATTTTCGCATTTTTGCCTTGTTTTGCACAAAACGGTTTTTTTGACAACTATGTTTATCAGTCCTGGAGTGCTTTTGGCGGCCTTTCGGGAACAACTGCTAACGATATTTACCAGACATCAGACGGATATATAAACATCGGTACCTACGAAGGCCTTGTAACCTTTGACGGCGTTGAATTCAATTCCTTAAACCGGGCTGTAGATTCAAATTATAATTTTGTTTCGGTTCGAACTATTCTGCAGGACTCTCACGGAACCTTATGGCTTGGTTCAAACGATGAAGGTCTTCACAGCATTGCCGGTAAAAATGTAAAAACCTATACAATTACCGAAGGACTTCCTAACAATTCAATCCGTGCCCTGGCTGAAGACAAAGACGGCAACATATGGATTGGAACTGCCGGTGGTGTTGTTTATCTTACTCCGGAAGAACATCTTATAACTCCACAGTTCGCTCCTGGAACAACAGCAAATGGTGTAATTGCCTCTCACATTTACTGCGATACAGTTGGACGTGTCTGGCTTACAATCTCAAACGAAAACGGACTTTTCCTTTTTGTAAACGGAGTATTCCGACCGCTTCTTGAATTTGAAAAATTAGGCCGCTATTTTGCAACAAGCGTATTCCAGGATTCCAACGAAACCTACTGGTTTGGACTTGGAGAACGCGGCATTTACAAAATGGAAAAAGGTATTACTTCAAGAGTCGTTACAAATACAATCCTTGATTCAATACCAACCTGTTCAATTCTTCAGGATAAAAACGGAGCAATCTGGTTTGGTACAGAAAAAGGTCTTGTTGTTTATTCAAATAATGAATTCGTTCAGTACAACGGTGCACAGGAGCTTGCAGGCTCTAACATAAACAGAATCATTCAGGACCGCGAAGACAACATCTGGTTTGCAACAGACCGTAACGGTATTGGTAAAATGACTCACGGAAAATTCAAGTTGAGTCGTCTGGGCATTACCGTAAACGCTGCAGATGAAACTTCAGACGGAAGAGTATGGGCCGGAACAGACAGCGGTGTTTTCTGCTACAAAAATGATGAGCTTGAAGAAAACATGCTTACCCGCTACACAAAAGGCTTAAGAATCCGCCATGTAGAAGTTACTTCCGAAGACAAAATTCTTGTAAGCTGTTACACAAAGCCTGGTCAGATTGTATATGACGGAAAAACAATCAAATCGTGGTCTACAGACGAAGGACTTGTTGGTAATAAAGTACGCGTTGCCATAGAAACTGCTCCTCATGAATATTATGTAGGAACAACAACAGGTCTTAGTATAATTCATGCAGACGGGACAATTGCAAACTTCAAGCAGCCGGAAGGTCTTGAAACAGAATATGTTATGGCAGTTTATAAAGATACTCACGGCGTTATATGGATTGGTACAGACGGCGGCGGTATCTATCTTATGAAAGATGAAAAAATCTTTTCACACCTTACATCAACTTACGGAATTGCCGGAAACGTTATCTTTAAAATTTCACAGGATGAAAACGATAATTTCTGGATCTGTACAGGAAGCGGTATTTCTTTTATAGAAGATTTTGACCCTGAAAAAACCCTGCGCTTTAAGTGTATAAACTTGAATTCAGAAAACGGACTTGGAACAAACTCTGTTTTCCAGATTCTTTTTGATGTAAATAAAAATGCCTGGATTACAAACAATCACGGCGTAGCAATGATTTCACACGATGAACTGCAAAACTTCCTTGAAGGCAAACAGAATACTGTAAATACAAAATACTACGGCAAGAACGATGGGCTTGATTCCGACGGACCAAGTTCAACCGCCCGTTCAATTGTAGATTCAAAGGGACGCTTGTGGTTTACAATGGTTGACGGAATTGCAATATATGATCCTGCAAGAACACAGGATAACGCTGTAACACCACTTGTCCATGTAGAAACAATTACTATTGATACTGTAGAGCATAAAAATACCGGTGACATGATTTATCTTAAACCTGGAACAAAACGGATAGACATTAAGTTCACAGGTATTAGCTTTGATGCTCCTGAACGAATTATGTTCTGCCACATGCTTACAGGCTTTGAAACCGATTACACTACTCCTGACATGAAGCGTGTAGTTTCTTATACAAACCTTTCGCCAGGAAAGCATTCGTTTAAGGTTTACGCAATCAACGGAAACGGCATTCAGTCTGACAACGACGAAATGATGTTCTTCTTCCAGAAGCCTTATCTTTACCAGCGGGCAGGATTCTGGATTGTCCTTATAATTCTTCTTGTAGGAAGTGCACTTTTCTACTTCTATCAGCGTGAAAAGCGCATAAAGAAAGAAAACATGCGCCTTGAAGCTCTTGTAAAAGTAAGAACTGCTGCTTTGGAACAGGAAAAGGTAAAATCTGACAACCTGCTTCGTTCCATTCTGCCAGATAAAATTGCCGACAAACTTAAAGAAACTACCGGCGACAAATCATTTGGTGAAAACTTTGATGATGTTACACTCTTGTTCTCTGATATTGTAGGCTTTACAACTGTTTCAAGCGGTCATACTGCTCACGAAATTGTAAAAGCCCTGAACAAGCTGTTCAGTATGTTTGATGAACGTGCTAAACGCGAAGGTGTAGAAAAAATCAAGACAATCGGAGATGCCTACATGGCTGCCTGCGGTGTACCTGAAGCAAACCCTGATCACGCAAAAATCATGGTAAAATTTGCAAAGGGCATGTACCAGGATCTTGCAAAATACAACGAAACTGCAGATATCAAATTTAATATAAGAATTGGTCTTAACTGTGGTCCTGTAACAGCCGGTGTAATTGGTACTACAAAATTCATTTATGATGTCTGGGGCGACACTGTAAACGTTGCAAGCCGAATGGAAAGTGCAGCAAACCCGGGCGGTATAAGAATTACAGAAGAGCTTAAGAAAAAACTGCGTGGTGCTGGCTTTAAGTTTACAGAACCAATTGAATGTAAAATCAAGGGCAAGGGCCTTATGAAGACCTTTGAAGTTATACAGTAGGGATTATTAATATGAAAAAAAGCCGTTTTATATATATATCAATTCTTTTTGTTTTATTTGCCTCTACACTTTTATTGATTTCCTGTAAAAAAGAAAGCGAAAATACTGTAAAAATTGGTCTGCTCCATTCTACAACAGGTTCTATGGCCTTTAGTGAACAGTCTGTGCTTAATGCAGAACTTATGGCTATTGATGAAATAAACAAAGCAGGTGGTGTTCTTGGCTGTCAGATTCAGGTTATTCAGGAAAACGGTGAAAGTGACCCCACAGTTTTTGCAAAAAAAGCCGAAAAACTGATTACAGAAGACAAGGTAGTTTCTATTTTTGGCTGCTGGACTTCTGATTCCCGCAAGGCTGTAAAAAATGTAGTAGAAGAGCATTACAACCTCTTGTGGTATCCGGTTCAGTACGAAGGCATGGAAGCCAGCCCAAACATTATGTATATGGGAGCATGTCCTAACCAGCAGGTTGTTCCTGCAGTAGATTTCTGTGTTAAAACTTTTGGAAAACGCGTATATTTATTAGGAAGTGACTACAGCTTTCCTCAGATTGCAAACAAAATCATAAAAGCTCAGCTTAAGGAGCTTGGTGCCGTATGTGTTCAGGAAAAGTATGTTCCCCTTGATGAAACACAGTTTCATTCAATTATCAGTGATATTAAACAGCTGAAACCAGATGTTATCATTAATACCCTTAACGGCGATTCAAACATTTCTTTCTTTACACAGTTCAACAATATGGGGCTTACTGCTAAAGATTATCCTATCATGAGTTTTTCAATTGCAGAAAATGAAATTGCCGAAATTGGTGTAGAAAATGTAAAAGGTCATTACGTTTCATGGAATTATTTTGAAACACTCGAAACAAGCAAGAACATGAGATTTGTTTCTATGTACAGACAAATCTACGGAGAAGATGCACATGTTGGAGACCCTGTAGAAGCAGGCTATCTTGCTGTTTACCTTTGGGCAGCCGCATGCGAAAAAGCAGGCTCTTTTGATATTGAAGCAGTCCGAATTGCAAGTAAAGACCTTCGTTTTATAGGTCCAGAAGGAATGGTAACAATTGAGCATTCAAACCAGCATTTGAACAAGGTTATAAGAATAGGTCAGGTTAATTCAAAAGGACAAATAACACAAATCTGGGCAAGTGATGAGCCTGTACGTCCTGATCCATATCTTAGTACTTATGCCTGGGCCAGAGGCCTGTAGTTGTCGCAAAACGACAAATTCACTAAAATAGTCATCATGAGTAAAGAAAATGAATTATGCCCTTGCGGTTCGGGCAAAACCTATGCAGAATGCTGTGAACCGATTATTAAAGGAAAAACAAAGGCTCCAAGTGCAGAAGCCTGTATGCGTGCACGCTACTCTTCTTATGTAAAGCATGAAATTGATTACATCATCAGCTCTTGTATCGAAGGCGAAGAAGTTGGCGAAATTGACCGCAAAGCAACAGAAGACTGGAGCAAGCAGTCACAGTGGAATGGTCTTAAGATTATCCGCACAGAAAAAGGCGAAAAAGACAATGAACAGGTTGTTGAATTTGAAGCAGATTACACTCTTCATCAGATGCACGATGTTCACCACGAAATTTCTTTATTCCGCGAAGTAAACGGCGACTGGAAATATGTTGCAGGAAACGTTATTCCAACAACTGTAAAACGCATTGGCGCAAAGGTTGGCCGCAACGATCCATGTCCTTGTGGAAGCGGAAAAAAATATAAACAGTGCTGCGGACGCTAAATGACCATAACCGGTTTTCATTCAATCGAAGAAAAAATCCGTTCTCTTTTTAAAAATAAGGATGCGGCTCCTTCCTACAAGCTTTTCTACAGTAAACCAGGGCCGCGCGTAAAGAAAATTCTTGAAGCAGCAAAAGAAGCAGGCGTTACAGCAGAACAGGTAGATGATAAAAAGCTTGATGAGCTTGTAAAAGACCTTGATTCTACCCTGCAGGACCATCGCGGTATTGTAATGACTGTTTCGGGTCAGAAAAAGCCTGCCGAAAATCTTGTAGACTTTGATGCCTGGATAAAAAAGCATACAACTTCTAAGGATGAGTCGGAATCCGGACGCGAAACAGTTATAATCTTAGATAAAATTACAGACCCGCACAATGTTGGTGCAATAATCCGTAGCTGCGACCAGTTTGGAGCATCGCTCGTTATAATTCCTGAACATAATTCGGCAAGTAACATTGCTACAAATGAAATAATCGGACGTTCAAGTGCCGGAGCGAGTGCCTGGGTTCCTGTTGCAATTGTAAAAAACCTTGTAAGGGCAGCAGAACAGCTTAAACAGGCAGGCTTTTGGATTTATGGAGCAGATGCAGGCGGCCAGAACATCACCAGTTTATCTTTTGCACAAAAATCTGCTATTATTATGGGAAGCGAAGGCTCTGGAATAGATGCACTTTTACAAAAAAACTGCGACACAATTGTTTCTATTCCAACCTGCGGAAAAATAGACAGTCTGAATGTTTCGGTTGCAGCAGGAGTCCTGTTGTATGAAGTTTACCGAAGCATAATAATTCAGGAGAAGTAAAAAATGGAAATGCCAAAGACAATTAAAAACGTACAGAATGCTGTTCAAGATGTACAGGAATCTATTCAGGACGAAATTGCATCTAAAGCAGTTAGAAAATCTACATTAAAATCAATCAAACAGAAGAAAAAGTACCGCCTTAAGAAACTCAAGGCAGACTACGAAGAAGAAATTCGCGAAATAAACATTCAATATTCTAAAGATCCGGAACGTTTAAAGGCAAAATATGCCGCTGCAGAATATGCAAGAAACGAACGTGCACGTGCAAGAGCAGAAAGACGCATTGCAGCAGAAGAAAAAGAAATTGAGCTTTCACAGAACGAACGCGCTCTTACAACAAACGAAGAAATTGCTTCTGCAATTGTACAGGGAATCGGTGTAGGCCTCTTTATTGCTGCTACAGCAATTCTCGACACTCTTGGTATTCACAAAGGAATGGACTTTAAGAGCCTTACAATCATTTTCAATTCGCTTTTCGGCGGATCTATGATTCTTATGTTCCTTTTCAGTTGTCTTCAGCATGCATTTACAGCAATTGTTCCAAAGATTGTTTTCAACAGACTTTCACATACATTTGTATTTTTGAATATCGGATTTGCTTATACAAATTACACAATCACAAAAATCCAGGGTCGTCTTGGATGGATTATGTTTGGTATTGTATGGGCATTTGCTCTTATTGGTATTCTTTTCTATGCAATTGCAGGAAAACGCCACCAGAAGCTTAATACAGTCCTTTACTCACTTGCAGCTGTTTCTTTGTTTGCAATGATAAAGGTTTTGTACGATGTTCTTTCTACAGAATGTTTTGCAATGCTCATGTTTGCAGCCGGCTTCTATATTGCAGGCTTTGTTTTCTACAACCTCAAAAAGATTAAGTTCATGCACTTTGTAGGAAACATCCTTATGCTCATTGCAAGTATTTACCTCTTCTTCTCGCTCTTCTTTATCGGGGCTTAAAAGGATTTTTTACAAAAGGAAAATATTATGGAAAACACAAAGCGTACTGTTACTTGCGGTGATTTACGTGCCGCTGATGTTGGTAAAAAAGTTGTTTTAAATGGCTGGGTAAGCCGTACCCGTGACCTTGGCGGATTGATTTTTATCCGTTTGCGCGACCGTTATGGAATTACACAGGTTATGGTCGGCGACAAGGCTAGTGATGAAGTTAAAAAAACTGCTGCTTCTCTTAAAAGTGAATATTGTATTGCAGTAGAAGGCGTTGTTGCTGCCCGTTCAGAAAAAGATATTAACCCTGACATGGCAACCGGTGAAATTGAAGTAGAAGCAAGCGATATTCAGATTTTTACTACTTCACAGGAATTGCCGTTCAGTATTGAAGAAGTTCGCCAGAAAGATGGAACTTTGGTTGTTGCAAACGAAGATTTGCGCTTGAAGTACCGCTACCTTGACCTTCGCCGCGAACCTATGCAGCACAATATTATTTTGCGCAGCCAGGTTGCTTTTGCTACACGTGAATATTTGACCGGCAAAGGATTTTTGGAAATTGAAACACCTACATTTATTAAGAGTACACCTGAAGGAGCCCGTGACTACCTTGTTCCTTCACGCGTTCATCCTGGAAAGTTCTACTCTTTGCCTCAATCGCCACAGCTTTACAAGCAGCTTTTGATGGTTAGTGGTTTTGATAAGTACTTCCAGATTGCACGCTGTTACCGCGATGAAGATGCCCGAGGAGACCGCCAGCCTGAATTTACACAGATAGATATGGAAATGTCTTTTACAAACCGCGAAGAAGTTTTGAGCACAACAGAAGGCATGATGCAGTATATCTTCAAAAAGACTTTGAATTATGATTTACCTGCAAAGTTTGACCGCATTGCCTGGGAAGATGCTTTTGACCTTTACGGTTCTGACAAGCCAGATCTTCGCTTTGATATGAAGATGCAGGATGCAGCATTTATGGCTGGTCTTGCAGACTTTAACGCTTTCAAAGCAGGTGCCGCAAACGCAGGCCGCGACATTCAGCGCCACAAGAGAAGTGGTTTGAAGGCACTTGTTGTAAAGAACGTTGCAGATAAATACAGCCGCAAAAATATTGAAGCACTCGAAGAAGTTGCAAAGACATATAAGGCAAAGGGCCTTGCCTGGATGAAGGTAATTGGGGTCCCTGAGCCTGTCGAAGGGCGCCCAGATGTTGCATTCGAAGGCGGCATTTCTAAGTTCTACGCAGGCCACGAAGCAGAAATCTGCTCTAAGCTTGGCGCAGAAAAGAACGACCTCCTGCTTTTTGTTAGCGACGAAAACTGGCAGCTTGCATGTACAGCTCTTGGTGCAGTACGCAAACAGCTTGGAAAAGACTTGAACCTCTATAATCCAGACGACGAATTCCACTTTGCATGGATTATTGACTTCCCATATTTTGCATGGAACGAAGAAGAAAATCACTGGGAAACAGAACACCACATGTTCACACTTCCACAGAAACAGTACTGGGATACTCTGGAATCAGACCCAGGCGCTGTAAAAGGCGACCTTTATGACCTCGTACTCAACGGATACGAGCTTGCTTCCGGTTCTATGCGTATTAATGATCCTGCACTCCAGGAACGCATTTTTGAAATTGTTGGTTACAGCCGCGAACGTGCAGAAAAAGCATTCGGCTTCTTAGTACAGGCCTTTAAGTTTGGTGCTCCACCACACGGAGGAATTGCACCGGGACTTGACCGCTTAGTAATGCTCATGTGCCACGAAGAATCTATCCACGAGGTAATTGCATTCCCTAAGAATAACCTGGCCGCAAGCCCAATGGATGAATGCCCTAGCCCTGTAGATGAAGCACAGTTGAAGGATCTTCATATCAATTGTTATGATGTAGAACAATAATAAAGGAACATGTCATTGCGAGCGAAGCGTGGCAATCCACATTCTAGATTGCCACG
>JAFZLJ010000150.1 GCA_017551545.1 Treponema sp.
AGTTTTTGATAAAATTGATGCAAAAATTTTACCTGTTACGAATAACAATTTAAATGAAACTTTGCAAAATAGAGTATTTTCCATGAATCAATCAGATTGTTTTGGACAGTTAAAAAAAGTAAAGGAAGGCTGGTTGCTTTTGAAGGGGGCTCAGGCCCGTACAAGAGACTTTGAAACTTCAATTAAGCATGAGGGAACTAAAAAGATGATTCGTTATTCAATCGCTTATCTTGATGGCAAGTTGGATGAATCTCAAAAAACAACTGAAGATATATTGTTTTCATCGCCTTCAACTCCTGTTGCTGCATTAACTCAACAATCTGCCAACGGATGGAAAGTTTGGAAAGACGATACAGGATGTTTGTTAGAAAAATATCGTCCGTTTATTGAGTAGTTAAAACATTATTAAATCAAAACATATAATTACATATCAAATTGTAACAATTCCAGTTCTTTTTCAAATGAACTACTATCCCCATCAACATGCTCATTTTTGACATCTTCAATTTTTAAGGCTTCAAAATTATTAAGAGCAATAGCTTTTATAGACAAAAAATAGCGCATATTAAAATCCTGATTATAAGTTGACTGGTGATAACCATAGAATCCGTGTTTTTTAATTAGCTGGGTAAAAGCTTTAGCCACTGCGTAGCAGAAATCATTATATTTAATTTGAAAATCAAACTCTGTTTTGTTATCAATGGATTCTTCGTATTTTTCAATATGAAAAATTAAATCAAATGAATAATTTTTGGCATGTTCTTTTGGACTAGTCGCTTTACGAGAAATAGTCCATTTGCTAATATCTGGTTCTTCATTCCAGATAAAGTTTGAAGATATAGCATGATATCTAAAACCTATATCGTTTTTTTTCTGATATTCAACAACTTCAAACATAGGTTTATCAGGATATTTATCTAAATCATTAGGCCAAAGATCATCTTCAAAATATGGATTTAAAAAATATAAAGTTTTTAATAAATCATCAAAATCTCTGTCATAGACATTTGTATTATAAAACTCAAGATTTAGATTTTCATATTGAATTTTCATAAATCCCCAGCCGGCACCACATTCAGTAGTGATTTCCATTGGGCATTCTCGTTTCTGTAAATCCATAATCACCTCCAATAAAAAAATAATAAGCAGGATTCGAATCTGCATACCAGCTCCTATAGGAACTGCCTATTCCTATCTAGGCACAACTTACGAGCCAAAATTTACATAATCTATTTTATCATTTTTTCAATATCAATCTCTTTGTCTGTATCAACTTCCATAATGCCTGTAATTGGATTCTTTCGAGGCTTTTTAAGGAATTTTTTAATTTCCTCTAAGTTTGTAAAACGCTTATATTTTATATCAGTATTTTCGCCCCAGTATTTATACCATTTTCCATATTTATGATAGGAATCAAAAATATTATCATAAACAACATATGTTAATGTTCCCTGGATAAATGATAAATCCCTAAAAAATTCATCTGCTTTACTTTCATTATTAAGAACTGCTTCATAGAATACGGATGGATAATTAGAAACTTCACTATCATAAAAAGGAGCTTGTATAAATATTCCGTTTTCCTTTCCATTACTTAAATCTTCTTCATCAAAATAATAAGGATTTAAAACTTGTGTTTTAAACTCGTATATACCAGTTTCTGAAATATTTTTAGTTTTATGATATTCTCCATGACTTTTGTTTTTATAAGTACGACCAAAATTAATTTTATCAATTTCTGCTATTAATCTTACGACACATAGTTTTCCAATCACATATTTCTCTTTATGTTGAGCATAATTCTTATCCTTAAAATAAATTGGTGTATAATCTCCATTTGAAGCTTGTATTATTGCGCTTCCATCTTTTAATTCATTAATATCCAAAACTAATAATTGTGAAGCTTTTACAATTGGAAAACCATTTTCATCTTCTTTATATTTCGGACGAGTCTGGCTTAAATATTCAGGTTCAAAATCATAAATATACAGTGAAGTAAGAATATAATCATTTTTATCTAAATCTTCATTATCTAATACAGCAAGCTTTATATCTTTCCCATATTCAAAATAAGTATAATCTTCACCTTTATAGTTCCCAAAGAAAACCTCGACATCTGGATTCTCTTCAGTATATTTATTCCAGTTATATTTTGATTCTACTTTATTATCAATTTTTCCATTAACAACAGATTTGATTTTATTATATGTCTCATCTGATATAAGAATTACATTTGGTAAAACTTTATGCTCGTTATAAAATAATTCGCAGGCATATTTTATCTGTAAATCAAAGTTTTTATATTCTTCGAAATAATGATATTCAGAAATATGTTCTAATGATTCAAGAAGTTTTTCTTGCTTATGATTTTCATTTAAGATTGATTCCCAATAATCTTTTGGAACAGGTTCTCCAGGTAAATCGACAGCTTCTTGTATTGCTCTTTTTGCCATTCCGGTAGGGTCTTCTAATATTTCCCAATCTTCTTTGTTAGGATAATAAAAATACGCAGTAAACTCTTCATCATCAATTACGCCATGGTAAGTTGGATTTTCTTTTGTTGTTGGCCAATAATAACACTGGTTATGTGTTAATCCAAAGGTATTATCAGTTGATTTTCCAATAAACCTACAAATTGACCATTCTTCCTTTTTATTTAATCTGATCATTTCTTTTCGAAGCTTTTCTATTGCTTTATGTAAGCCAATAATACGCCGGCTATAACATACATCAATATCATCAAGGTTATTGAAATATTCTTCATAAGAGGAAAAATGATATGGAATTAATCTAACAGGATATCCATTAAGCAAATTTTCAATAAGAGTCAAATCAGGATATTCGAATACTTCTCCTTTATTTCTCTTAAAAGGCAAAAGATTATATTTTTTATGTTCTTCTGGAATATAAGCCATAATTTACACCTCTTATTTGATTTAAAGACAATTATAATGTGATACTTAAAAAATATCATTCTACTACAAGTTGAATGACTTTCACTAATTATTCTATATAATTTAAGAATAAGCTTCTTTTGCTGACCCTCTTATAAAAAGCATTGGACTTTGTCCAGTCATTATGCGGGCCTACGTGACAAGGAGTTTTATTGAATTGCAAGTAGCTGCATATGTTCTCTAATAGAGTACAGAAAGAAGTGACCGTTGGTTGGATATAGGGACAGTTACGTTTTGGACGTATGCTAAAAGCTTAAATGCACTAAGCGACTGTTGTTAGTGTAGAAACGTCAAGACCGGAAAATATTCGTTGTCCGACAGTAGCTTCGGCTCGAACGATTGAGGGTTTGCCGACCTCAGGCGTTTCTACATTTTAAGATTTCTTATAGTTGTTCAAATGATTTTTAAGTAAAAAAAAAGAGCGCCGTCGCAACGCCGCTCTCGTAAGAAACACAAAATAACGTGTTCTCCAATCTGATTAAAATATAATGCAGAAAAATGATGTTGTCAATCTAAATTACATTGCATGAAAAACCTTTAGAGCAAAGTCATAATTTGATTTTATGATGTCATTACCGATAAAGTAGTCCTTATGTTTGACCATTCGTTTTTCGAACAGCTTTTTAAGTTCACGTTTGTGTTTTGTGATTACAGATTTTGATGCCACCGTTCTTAGTGAATAAACTACGCTTACAAATTCAAGAACTGGAAGACATGACATTTTTTTCTGGCGCTGCTGCTTGCTGATTGTTTTGATTGTGGCCAGAAAGTTTCCTAGTTCACCAGGAATGAAGGTTGTGCCAGTCTGTAAATCGGCAATAATACAGTTATTATGTGCACAGGCATTTCTTAAGTTCTTTAACATTTTGAGAACTGGAACGCTTAAAGGCTCTTTAATCTTCATAACGCGGTAATAAAATTCGTAGAACTTTATAAAGTCACCAAAGGTTATAAGTTCCAGAAATACCCATACAGGACAATCATTGAAAGCTGTGATTTTATATTCGTTTCTATGTTTCTGACTGTTATAGACATTCTGGACTGTAAAATACTTGTTCAAAAGATTTGTAGTGAATGGTGATGTGCATGATGCTTCAAGTTTTCCTACTACATAAGGATTCGCCTGTAAGAAATTATAAACAATCTTGTAGCCGTCATCTCGAGGATTGGTTTCGCAGTCTTTTAGTAATCTGATTTTCAGGTCGTGCTCCAGATCAAAACAAGCCTTAGATAATTCAGTACGAAGTAAAGCGTCTATTTCAGTGAGTTCTTTAAGATATCCAAAATCGAGATTGATATATTTGCCTTTGTTTTGACCGTTTAGGTATTTCTGATAATTTTTTCTGTAAGCAGCAGTCCTAAGATAATTGTTCTCGTTGAATAAATATTTTTTTGCTCTGGTTTCAGAAAAGAAATTGAAGGTTATGCCTTTATCCGTTTTCATTTTCTGAACAAGCTGAGAGGAAGTTAACTTAGGTTTATTTTGGATGTTGGACATAAATACAAAGTACCATAATTTCTGGATTTTGTCGCTATGAGGGGTACTCGCTTTTGCGACATGCTTTCAAACAAAGGCTCATTATAAAAAATCTGTAGGCACCGCAGGCCAAAAGCCTACGGCCCACGAATTTATTGAAGTTTAAATTAGATAATACTTGAAAGAAAAATTATTCCAATATAGTACTCCATTTTAAGTAAAGGCCTTAAGTAAAATCTAGAATTGAGTGAGTTCAGATGAATCAAAATGAATAGAACTTTTTCGATTTTTGTGCTAAATTAAAAATATCTAGGCAAAAAGTCATAAAATTTACTTATCTGAATCCATCTGAACTCAATCGAGTATTAAAAATATTACAGGATATGGCGCAAAGCCCGACCTGCAGGTTTACGAAGTAAACGCAGGGCACGCACACAAAAGGAGAAATCAAATGGAACACAAAGAAAAGGCGTTGAATTATTTTTCGCAGAAGCTGCACTGTTCGCAGTCGGTTATTGCGGCGTTTGCTGATGAATGCGAAATTACAGAAGAACAGGCGCTTAAGCTTGGAAGCTGTTTTGGTGGCGGAATGAGAAAGGGACAGGTGTGCGGTGCAGTAACCGGAGCCTTGATGGTGCTTGGACTGCTGTTCGGCCAGAAAAATGCCTCTGATGCAGAAGGACGCCAGAGTTCAGATGAAGTGAATGATTTAATGATGGACCGCTTTAAAGAAAAATGCGGATCATATATCTGTAACGATTTATTGGGCTGTGACATTACTACTAAAGAAGGACATCAGCATTGCGTGGATAACAGACTGTTTACAGAGTTCTGCCCAAAAATGGTTGCCGCTGCAGTAGAAATTGCAGAAGAAATTATCGCAGAATATAAAAAGCAGTAAGTGTTATTTTTGGAAAGTATGTTATAATGTAGGCGTAACAAATAAAATTATCGGGCGCCGCGCATTGAGACGCAAAGGAAGGAAAAATGAAAAAAGTATTTTTATTATTATCTTTTATACTGTGTTCTCAATTTGTCTTTTCACAGCAGAAGGCACTCGTTGGGGACGCTAAAGCAGAAGTAAGGAATCTTCCAGATGCATCAGGTTCAAAAGTGTTGTATCAGCTTAAAGCCGGTGATGAAATAAAAGTATATTCTGCAAGCGGAGATAAATCTTTTTCTAATGGAGTTGCAAATTACTGGTATAAAATTTCAAATGAAAAAGATGAATGGATAAATGCCGAATCTGTTTATACTTTTCCGACAGATTTTGTGTCATTGGTTTTTGACGGGCCTGGAGATGAAAGATTTGACAGGATTGTTTTTAAAGATTTTAAAAAAGAAAACGGCGAACTGTATTTTCTGGTAGATTATGTAGACAATTATTATCGAAGCGGCGGACATAAAAATGTTTGGGTTTCGGCTTCAGAATTTGACTGGATTGGAAACAGAAGTAAAAATGCAGAAGCATTCATCGACTGTTATACGTCTTTATATAATGAAGAATATTTAAACGAAAATAAAAATATTTTTACAAAAGAGAATATAACTTCCAGAGTAATTAATTACAAATTAAAAAACGATAATGACATAATTGTTTTTTCAAATCAAATGACATGGGATTCGTTTTATCTTTTTAAAGCTGAATTCAACTCAAAAAACAAAAGCTATCCTTATGGAATTAAAATCGGCATGCGAAAAGACAAGGTTCTTGAAAAGCTTGGCGGTTATGATTATGAAAACAGCGGTGAGCAATGGATAAAATACCATAGAGAAAACGCATATGATTTAATATTTTATTTTAAAAATGATAAAGTCACAAAAATTGTGATACATGAAGGCTGGCTTTAAAAAATGTAACTGTTTTTTGGCCGCCACATCTGGAGAAAATTATGAAAAAAGTTCAATTACTAAACGATGATTATGTGGGACACGTAACACATTTGAGACATGCGTGCCGTGGCATTGTGATGAATGACGGCAAAGTTCTTTTATGCTACGAAAAAAATAACGGGCTGTATCTTATTCCCGGTGGCGGCGTAGAAGAAGGCGAATCTTATAAACAGTGCTGTGAGCGTGAACTTCTTGAAGAAACCGGAATGCAGGTTTTTGCAAAAGAAGAATATTTAGAGATAGAAGAACTGTTTTCTGACTGGCAGCATTTTAATCATTATTTTATCTGCGACCTTATTAAGGATACAGGCTGCGTAAATCTTACAGAGGGAGAAAAGGACGCAGGCTGCACCTATGTCTGGTTACCGCTGGAAGAAGCTGTCGATGTTTTTAGCGTCTTCGAGAATTTTCATAAAACGGATATTGCGAAATACGGATTATACAAACGTGAGCATCAGGCATTAAAAGAATTTTCTGAGATTTTGTAAGGAGCTAAAGATAAATTTTACTATTGAAAGTTTAAAAAGTAAAAGTGAATAATCACTTTACCGCATCGACAATGTCGCCGATCCACTGCCAGTACATCGCATTCTTTTTGTTATCATGATATCTGCTTGAAAAAGTGATGACAAGTTTTTTATCAGGAATTACGGCTATAACCTGTTCACCCCAGCCATGCGCAAAAAAGCCGCGCGACTGAGATTTCCCAAACCAGCGGATCCACCACTGATAACCGTAACGCGCCTGGTTTGGAGTCTGAATTTTTACAGATTCTGTAATCCAGTTTTCAGGAACAACCTGTGTGCCCTGCCATGTTCCGCCATTTAAAAATAAAAGACCAAAACGAGCCATGTCACGTGCGCTCATGTAAAGACCGTTTCCGCCGTCACTTATTTTTTTAGGATCGTCATCATAATAAGCAGAATCCAAACCGACAGGCTTAAATAAAACTTCCCGCGCGTATTGATCCAGTGTTTGTTTTGTCGTCTGTTCAATTATCGCGCTAAGTAAATGTGTGTTGCCTGTTGAATACTCAAAAACTTTTCCAGGCTCGTATGAAAGGGGGCGTTCAAACAAAAAGTTTATCCAGTCGCCGCTTGTCCTCCATTTATTCCATAATGCTGAATCTGTAGAAACAAGGCCCGATGTATTTTTTAATAAATCACGGACAGTAATTTTACTAAAGCGCACATCATTTTTATTTTTTAATTCTGGAAAAAAATTTACAATCGGATCATCAAGTTTAAAATATCCGTTTGTTATTGCAATTCCGACAACTGCACCCGTCACACTTTTTGAAACTGAATTCATCGCAAAAACGCTTTCTCTGTTATAACCGGTTTTATAATACTCATTTACGATAACGCCGTCTTTTACAATGATGCACGAAGTAACTTCTGTAGAAGTAAGCGAGTTATTAAAGCTTTCGATTTTTGATGAGTCAAGACCTGCTTCCTGCGGTGCAGCAGTTTTCCATTTAAAAGAATTCTGCGAAAAGGTCAAGTTTGTAAGCAGTATTAAGTTGAACAGAATAAAAAAAGTTTTTTTCATTTTTATTCCTTTGATAAAAGTTTACATAAAAAATATGAAACAGTTCCAAACAAAACAATTATTGAAATATAATCCAGCGCAAATAAAATATAACCGCGTTCAAAATCAAAGAAGAAAAACTGCTGCAAACCGAACATGTATTTCCACACTCCGCGGATTATAAACGCATACACACCGTAAAGGCTTATTACAATGTAGACTGTACGAAGAATAATTCTGACCCCGCCACTTTTGAGCCTGTTAAAACATTTGCTGATAATCATCGCGCCATGCAGTCCGATGTGAAACGCCATAAAAATATAATACCAGTGGGATGCGAGCAGGTGAGTGATTCTTGCAAATCCTAGCGCACCGCCCACCCAGTCAGACGGAATAAACCATGCCATCAAAAGTCCGCTTATCATAAGAAACAAGGCGCAAATCAAAACGCCCAGGTTTACGACAAGCTGCATTATGCGAAACGGTGCAAAATTCTTACGAAAGAGTGAGCCAAACCAGCGCCGGTTAAGAGCGATGTGGACTGCCCACAAAGCAAGAAGCGACATT
Source organism: Treponema sp. (assembly GCA_017551545.1). Taxonomy (GTDB): domain Bacteria; phylum Spirochaetota; class Spirochaetia; order Treponematales; family Treponemataceae; genus Treponema_D. Next base: position 8,422 of record JAFZLJ010000150.1, read on the forward strand.
CCCATAATCTGGTGCACGCGGTCATCCGGGAAAAGGACTGTGCCGCCCATCAGAATTATGGAGAGAAGAGTCATCAGAATGTCGAGTGGTATACGGAGTAGATTTAACTTCATTTTTTCAGCCACTCATCAACCTGCTTTTCTGCTTCACTACGGTTGTTCTGTGCAGTGCGGCCGGTCATAACAAGAGCTTTTTTCATTGTTACGTTTTTATAAAGCTTTTTGATGTTATTGTCTGTTCCTGAAAGTCCGCTTCCCTCGTGAGTGCAGAAGGGAACAATCGTCTTCCCGCTTAAATCATGCTTTTCCAAAAAAGTGTAGCAGACCATAGGCAGGTCTCCCCACCAGATTGGATAGCCAATATAGATTGTGTCGTAGCCGGATGTGTCGATGTCGCCTTTGTAGGCCGGACGGGCGTTCTTTCGCTGCTCGTCTTTTGCCACGTTCGTACATTCGCGGTAGTTCTTGGGATATGCCTTTTCCGGCACGATTTCAAAAATGTCCGAGCCGGTTTTTGAAGCTATCATCTTCGCAAGAATGGCCGTGTTTCCCTCGCTGATTGTGCCTACACCGTAATTTTCGTCCGCACGGCTGAAATACACCACGAGCGATTTAGATTTTCTCTGTGCAAACAATGTGGTGGTTGAGCCTGTCGAAACCACCAGAGCGACAAGTGCCGCCGCGATAATTGATTTGATTTTCATACAAGTTCCTCCGTTTAATCTGCCTGTTACAATATTCCGTTTGCGCTAAGCCACTTCTTCACGCTTGATTCCGCTCCGTTGCATGAAGAGCCGTTTATCGCAAGTCCTTTTGTCACGGTCGCAGTCGGGCAGAGTTTTTTGATGTCCGACTCGCTTCTTCCCATACCGCTTCCCTCGTGGGTGCAGAAGGGGAGGATTTTCTTTCCTGCAAAGTCCGCGCTCTCCAAGAATGTGAAAACCGCCTGAGGCATCGTTCCCCACCAGCACGGATAGCCCAGGATGATTGTGTCGTAGTCGGAGATGCTCGGAATTGTGCCTTTGAGTTCTGGGCGTTCGTTTGCCCTGCCTTCTGCTGCGGCGACTTCGGTACATTCCTTGTAGTTTACGGGATATTCTTTCACCGTCTTGATTTCAAAAAGGTCTCCGCCAGTCGCTTTCTGTGCGAACTCTGCGACGACCGCCGTGTTTGTCGCAACCTGCGGTTGCTTACCGAGTTTGTCTTCGCCAAACTCGCCGTTTAATATTTTTGCTATAGTTTCAGCAACTACAGCGGTGTTGCCTTTTGTAATGTTTCGGATTTGTCCGCCGAAGTAGTTTTCTCCAGTGTGTGAAAAATATGCGATTAAAGTTTTCATAAAAGTTCCTCCAAAAATGTTTGTGTGATTTTCTCTGACATAATACGATTCTCCCTTGAGTTTATTCCTGCGTTCTAAAGTGAAAGCACGGCAGTCACATTACCTTTTCCTAGAATCTTTTTGAGTTCGGCTTTTGTTATGCCGTCAATTTTTCCAAGCAGGGTAAAGTTCCAGCTGTTTGTGTCGTAGTAGATTACAAAACGTTTGCCCAAGTATAGAATAAGGTCACCTGCGTCTGTGTTGGTTGGTGTGTCGTTGCGGGGGAGTGTTACGGGAAGTTCGCCCACTTTCTCAAAGTTTGAAAAATCGTGCATATCGATTGTAACTGCTCCTTTTTGTAAAAGCTCCACCAGTGCACGGGAAGAAGAATTATCGTAAAGCGTTGCGGTAAGATTATGTTTGTTTGTACCGTTGTCAATCTGAATGTTCAGCTTCATGGGGAGAATTCCTTTTGTTGTGGCAGATGTCCTGTTTCCGGCTGCACATGCCATAGTTGTAAGTAAAATTGCAGTAAACATAACCAAAATCAATCTTTTCATTTTCTTATGAATTCCTTGTCACTTTCCGGCACACCGCCTTCATCAGCCACAAATCGCTCTACCGTCATGTGAAGGTCGTACTTTTCGCGAAGCCGTGCGATTTCTGCCATCATCGGTGAGGCATGGTGAA
>JAFZLJ010000151.1 GCA_017551545.1 Treponema sp.
ATGTAAAATTGATGCTGGTTCTTATAGAATCTCATTAAGGTTCCCTCCAGTAAAAGTAGGATATCGTGCCCGGATGGGCTTATCTATCTTAGCACGATAAACCTTGGGGCCTTAATGATTTTCATGCGCTTCAAATCGGATTTTGCGGTCAAGCCGCAAAACCGTTTAAGCGCGTAGTTATGCTGACACCCACACTGGGGTGCTTAAGAGAAAAAATGAAAAAAGAATTTAGTTTTATTCTTATTGTTTTAAGCTTTATATCATCCATATATGCAAATGATGCATGGTTTAATCTGACTGGTGGTTCATTAATGCCAACTGTTGATGATAATATTTCTGTACAGATGGAAAGTGAAACTATTAACATCATAATGTATGAGGAATTTTATGAAATACTAGTAGATTTTAATTTTTATAATCATTCAAAAACTGTATCACTTAATGTTGGATTTCCTTTTTTAATGAAATATGACGGAGAGGGAAAAATTTATGATTTTAAGTGTTGGACCAATGATAAGGAAACTGATTATTCTGATTATCAAATTGATATAGAGTGGCGAAGAGAACAAGATAAAAATTATAAACTGGAGAATGCTTTCGTAAGGAAAATCGAATTTCCGCAAAAAGATTATACTAGAACTAGAATTTACTACAAATGTTCATATGGAAAATACATACCTTATTTAGTAAGTTATCTTTATGGTACCGGAGCAAGTTGGAATGGTAAAATAAAAAAGATTACAGTAAATCTTGAAAACAATCTGACTTATTTCAGACCTGATATAAATAACGAATGGAAACGAAAAGGTGATAATAAATGGCAATTAGTAAAGAAAAATATAAAACCAAATTATCTTGATACAATAAATATACAAGTTCAGCCTTTCGATTATGATGCTTCAGTTTACGAGTTTCCACATGGATTTGATTTTAATAAAAAAATAATGTGGCCAAATAATGTAAGATATAATCAGTTAACTTCTAATCAGACGCAATTATCTAGAAATACAATTTATGCATTACATGGCTATCATTTTCAAAAAGGTGATTTAAGAAATTATTTTGAATCACAATATTGGTATAAAATGGATCCAAATTATAAACAAAATAAATTGTCTTTAATAGAAAATATTAATGTAAAAATATTATTATATAAAGAAAAGAAATTAAAGAAAAAATATATAAATTAGCATAACAAAGGTTCGTAGCCGACAGGCAGTCAAGCTGCCTGCGGTACAACCAATTGTTATGTGGACACCCCACTGGGGTGCTTAGAGAAAAAATAACGAATTTGTGCTAACCTAAAATTACGACTAATTCATGGGTAGAAAGGGAAAAGATTTTTCAATATGGGAAACATATACAACAACAGGGCAGGAACATTTGAGGTGGTGCTTTCAGGCAGGCCTCTGAATAAAGATGCCTCTGAGACTGATATTGAAACAGGAATTCTCTGACAGATTATTATTTAATTAAAAGGTGAACGCTTATGAGGAAAAATATTTTATTGGTTTTATTTTTAGTAATAGCAGGTAGTTGTTTTGCACAAAAGTTTGAAGTAATAAAAGAAATAAAATTCGGAGAACCGATACAGTATTATGAAACATGGGATCCTATAGAAGAAGGAAATCCTGGAATCCTTCAGATGAAATGCTGGAAGAATCAGTTAATTTTGTTTGATAAAGATAAACATCTTTATTTTAATTTATCTAATTCTAATCAGAAAAGAGAATATAAATCTTTATATAATTTTTTATCTTTTTGTCAGAATGATGATATTCTTATGTTAGCGGAAATTGGAAGCATAAATAAATTAGATTTATATATAACAAGCTTAGATATACAAGCACCTAATTATACGATTGATGTAACTGATATAAAAGATCAAATTAGTGGTTTGTTTTATTATACAGAAAACAAATTCTTTGCAAAAATAGATAAAAGTTCATTTGTTTATTGGGATTTACTGCCTGATGGAAAAACAAAATTTCACGACAGCACACAAACACAATATGAACTTGAAGATGGACTTGCCGAGCATTTGGGAATTTCAATAGAGTATGGAGATGTGTATTTTGGTGAGAATGCTATGGATTTAGAAACTGCACCAAACTATATAAATTATTGGAAAGATGTAAAAATTAAAAATAAAAAATATGAATGGCTTTCTGCAAGTTTTTCAACCTCTTTTTGCAAAGAAGGAATTGATAAAAGAGGATTAACATATTATACATCAGTTGGTAATGGATATCATATTGATTTATTTGCTCATCCGGAAATACCGTTTGAATATATTGTAGCAGTATTAGATCCCTGGACTCATGAAGTTTATATATGCGAGTTACCTCCTGGAAACTGGAACCCAGCTCGTAATTCAAAAGGTTTTATTGCAGTCAATAGTTCTTGTATAGATTTTGACGGTAACTTTTATTTAACAGACTGCAATAAAGAAAAAGGCTGCTACGAAATCAAAAAACTGAGCAATGACTGGCTAAAAAAATACGATTTTTACAAACGTGAAGTTGGAAGAATGAATGCAAATCATATTCCATTACAGCTTGAAGCAAAGTCATCTGCAAAAAACAACGGTTACAATTTTGACCATGAATATCTATGGATTCTTGAACATAAAAGCGACTGGTGCAAAGTCCGCAAGGTAGACGGCCGCGAAGGCTGGGTAGAAACAAGATATATAAACTTTGATGAAGGAAACAAAGCCAGTTCTTCATATAAAACATCAGTAAATACAAATGTTTCTGAAAACAGAATAATGGCATGTAATGACAATCTTCGTCTGCGAAAGGAAGAAGCAACAAGCAGTGCAGTTATTACTACAATGCAGAAAGGAACAAAAGTTAAAATACTGAAGCTCGGCAAAGCCGAAACAATCGACGGGATTTCAAGCAACTGGGTACAGGTAGAAGTTCTTGCCGACGCTAAAGATAAAGACGGTGCGACAATTAAAGCCGGTACGCGCGGCTGGTGCTATGGCGGATACCTGGACTAAGGTCTGTTCGGGGCTGTCCAAGAAGTTTGAATACTACGGTCATTGAGACTGTCGAAATTGTCAATGCACTATGTATGGTGGTTTCGAGAGTCTACCCCACCGTATTTCTTTCTTGTTAGACATCCCCTTATGAATTAAAAAGTTTAAGAAGCAACAGCAGCTGTAACAGGCTTACAGGGGGTCTGTTTTGCGAAATTTAAATTTGACAAATACTACTGTTTGGCGTTAGTATATTAATATGATAAGGTCATTTGGAGACTCTGATACAGAATTGATAAATAAAGGTTTACGGAGTAGAAAATTACCGCCAACAATACAAAATGTTGCAAGACGCAAGCTTCGTATGATAGCTTCGGCTAAAGAAGTTAAAGATTTACGAGTTCCCCCGGGAAATCATCTTGAGGAACTTGTAGGAAATTTTGATGGCTTTTATTCAATAAGAATAAATGACCAGTGGAGAATTATTTTTACTTTTGAAAACGGAGGTGCAGATAATGTTAGAATCACAGACTATCACTGATGAAAAATTACCAAACATTCATCCTGGCGAAGTATTAAAAGAAGAATTCCTAGTACCGATGAATGTGAGTGCATACAGACTTGCAAAAGAGATTAATGTTCCTGAAACACGCATATCAGAAATCATACGCGGTAAAAGAGCTGTAACTGCTGATACTGCAATTCGCTTTGCAAAATTTTTCGGAACAACAGCTGAGTTCTGGTTAAACCTTCAGAATCTATATGATTTAGAGGAAGAAGAAAATAATCATGCACCAGAATTTGAAATGATAAAAATGTATGCATATGCGTAGTAAAGTCACATAACACATATAAGGCCCCAAGTTGTCAATACTAATTCTAAAAAAATACAACTTAGGGCTGTTTTTCAAAGTAAACAGTCTTTTTTTTTGAGAACAA
>JAFZLJ010000152.1 GCA_017551545.1 Treponema sp.
AATCATGCGGAGAGTTGTTGACTTACCGCATCCAGAAGGACCTACGAATACGCAGAATTCCTTGTCTTCAATAGTGATATTAGCATTGCTTACAGCACGAACACCGCCGTCGTAAACCTTACCAATACCTTTAAGTTCTACCTTTGCCATTTTTTGTGGCCTCCTAAAGGGTTATATTATAATATTTAATTTTACGATAGAATTGGGCAATAGTCAAATGAAAAATATGTAAATTTTGGACATTTTTTTATTTTATTTAGAAGGGGAAAGTCTTCCCCTCGCTTCAGCCCGTTAAAACGGTCTTCCGCTACCCCTTCCAGCGGGGAGATCCCCGCAACGCCCCCGGATTCTATAAGATTATGAATAGATTCAAACAAAAATGAGTTCTGCCTCTTGTTCTAATTTACAATTATTTTCTAGCATAAAGTTAATTACATTTGAATAATCAATTTTTTTTTCTTTTAGTGATTTCAATCTGTTTCTATCATTATCTGAAAGGTTTATCCAATATGATTTATATTTCTCAAGTGTCGGTATGTCCATATGATAGGTTTTAAAAGGAATGCCTGTTTTATTCTTCAAATGTTCAAAAATTAAAAAACCACCAGCATCTATATCACCAAAATGTTTAAATAAAGCATTTGGATTACATTTATATAAAAGTTTAATAAAATCCCTTTTTATACTATTATGGAAACCTCCTAAATATATGACTAATTCATTCTTTGGTTTATATTTATGAAAAGTTGTAAGATTTTCTATAGTAATAACATTTGCACCATTTAATTCAACCGATAATAAAGATTTCATGGTCTTTGTAGATAGGCCTATATCCCCAGAAATCTTACTTAAATCCATTTGTTCCCCGCAATTCAGAAATCCTCTACCTTTTACAAAAACATAGGTTGGGGTCTTTATTATATTATGCTCTTCAAATACGGTATTCTTGTCATCATATTCACCATATTTATACAAAAGAGAACGAATTGAAGATTCTATTTTTTCTAGTTTTTTCGAATCATTAAACAAACTCACTGATAATTCGCGAATAAAAATCTCATCTCGATTTTCTAAAATTGCTTTCGTTGCCAGAATTATTGATTTATATTCATCTAACTCTCCATCAAAATATTGAATCTTTTTGTTTTCACGAATATTTCGTTTTTGCTCATTTATATATTGTAGTAAAGGGATGAAATATTTCTCTCTAACAATAATCTGATTTTCAATTACATTAAGGAAATCCAGAAGTTGATTATTTATATTAATTTTTGGAATTCTTTTTAAATATTCATAAATATCATATATTCCTTCTTGATTTAGAAATACATCTTTTATTTTTCCACTTCGCTCTGCTTTATATTTAATAAAACCTTTTCTACTAAGTAACTCAAGATTTGTATTTACTTCCTTATAGAAATCATATTCTGCATCATCATTGTATTTTGGAAATAGTTTAGATATTTGAATTTTAAAAGATTGATTATTCTTATTATCTCCTGTAAATGTTTTGCTTTTTTCAAAAGAATCAACTAGAGAATTTAAAATTTTAGTTTCTATTCTATTCGCCATAATATCTGAAATCCTCTACAAAACTAGTTGTATCTTCACGCATTACAGTCAGAACGGAATCAACATTTTCCTCAATATCCTGAATTTTTGGAGATGGAGCTACAAGAATTGTCTGGAATTGAAGTTGATTAAAGAATTTCATTACGCTCGCAATTCGCTGTTCATCCATGTTATTAAAAGCTTCATCTAACATTAATAAACGTACAGAATTCTTATTCTGATAAATATTGTTTAATGAAGCTGCCATAATTACATAGAATGGAACCTGAGATTCTCCTCCACTATTACTCTTTGCTTTTGCAGATAATTTCTGGACCGTTCCATTTGTCTTCGTAATTTCAATATCGTAATCAAGATAAGTTCTGTAATCTGTATACTCTCTAACCGCTTGGTCACTAGAATCCCCAGCTCTGATTTTACTAAACAATTCATCAATCTCATCTTTATACTGATTTTCAAAATCACCAGAAAAAAGTTTTGATGTACCAAGATTATCATCTGCCATAATCATGTTATACAAATTACGCTTTTGATTATTTGGAGATAAGATAAATTTATACGTATCTTCTCCATAATTAATATCTTTTAATGCTTTTCTGAGATTATCAAATTCATATCTTGCACTTTCAATAGATTCTTTCATTTTAGACAAGAATTCATTCTTGAAGATATCTTCACATTTTTCTCTTGATACACGAATAGTTTCTTCTGTTCGGACAATTTCCACATTGTTTAATTTATCAAACTGTCCCTTATATTGTTCAAAACCCTCTGGTCCAAGATAAAAATCTTTACCAAAGGTTGAGTTATAATTACTCTGCATCTGATAAAGGCCAATATATTTTTTTTCACCATTCAACAATTTATTTGCTTTATTATCATAAACACTTTTTTGTCTGTTATAATTAGTCTGAATTTCTTCAATGCTTTCACGTTTCATTGCATCAACATATTTACTGAATGCCTCATTATAAATAGCAGCCTGATAGTCTTGATAGTTAGTTAATTCTTTAATTTTATTTTCAAGTTGTTCTTCAAGTCCAATGATTAGTTGTTCTTTGGTTTCAATATCATCGTTTAATGAACGCTCATCGCCTATCAAACTATCTTTTTTTGACGTTAAATCTTTTTCTTTTTCTTCATAATCAGAAATTTGATTTTGAAGTTCAATGATATCTTTATTTTTACTTATTTTTTCAAATTCTTTCTTTTCTTTTTCGAGTTGTTCTTTGATTCCTTCAAGATTATTTGGAGCATCCATATATGCTTTTAGCATATCAAAATTCACATTTTCATACGCAGTTTCTATCTCTGTAAAACATTCTATTTTGTTACGTAAAACAGGAATCTTTTCTAATAATGATTTTCGCTGTTGTTTTGCATTTTTGAGTTGTACTTCAATAGCATCTTTTCCAATATAAGGTTTAGAATAGATTTTTGGATCAATTTTTCTAGAAACATAATTCATATAAACCATACATTCTTTTGTTATTGCAGAAGAATAATTTTCCAGTTCTTCTAAATTATTACAGCAAATAACATTTCCTAATATATAATCTGCATAGCGACGAGCAAAACGGTTATCAGTAATTATATATGACGCTAAGGAATTTTGTTCAACATCAATATCTGCCGGCAGTTTTCTAAAATTGATTATACCCTGATTATAGCTTTTTTTGTTTGCATTATAAATTTGTAATGCCTGATTATAGTATTCTGGTTCAACAATTAAATAAAATCGTTGTGTATTCAGATATCCTTCAATTGCATTAGTCCATTGTTTGTCTGTAATTGAGAGAAGTTCTGAAAAAATATATACGGGAGAATCTATACCTGCATTTTTAAACTCTTTTTGAATACACTCACGGAGTCTTTCTGTTTCTTCTGGGAATGTAATTGTTTGTGACTCCAATGCTTCAATTTCTGTCTCTAATATTGATATTTGCGATGATACCTTATCCTTTTCTTGTTTTGCTGAATACATTTTCATACGGATTTCTTCTATCTCTTTTTTTGAAAAAGATTCAAGTATTTCAATGGCTTCAGCTTTATTATTCTTATCAGTATTTGCGCCGATATTTTTTACTTCCTTTGGAGACACAGGAATATCTTTAATCTTATCAATCAATCCGAGGTAATCATTTAAAAATCGCAAATAGTCTGAAAGCTGTTTATTTCTATTTTCTTCAACAGATCTTTTTTCAATTAATTTATCAATCGAAGACTGAAGCTTTTCTGTAAGCCGTCTATAATCGGAGTTTTCAAAAGTTTGTTGTAATTGTATTAATTTTGCCCGGATATTCTTAAGCTGATTCTCAATAATTGTCCTTTCTGAAGAAATATTTGCAAGTTTCTGTTTATTAATACGAATCTCACTAAGTCCGATTTCTTTTGATTTTTCAATTACATCTTTATCAACAATCTTTACCAGCATGTCATTTACTTTTTGACTATGCGTGTTTTCTTCAATTTCCGAATAACGATTCAATATTTCCGAAAGAGTATCTCTTTCTAATTTAGCCTTTTTTAATGTTTGTTCAAATTCATTCAAAACATCTATACTTTGTCTTAATGATTGAACATCTATTGTTTTTTCTGTAAGAACATATTTATTAATAAAATCTTTTACATTATCAACTGGTCTAAATGCTAACGCTTTTAATAGAACCTCAAAAAATTTTTCTTCAAGACTTCCTAATCTATGACGCAGATTGTCTTTATATTCATTTACACTTTTTATAAATCTTATTTTCTCTCCATTATTTCTAAATTCATCATACATAGCGGGTTTATTTTCTTCAGTCAAAAAAGAAAAATCTTCTAATTTTCCATTTTCTATATACCACCTTTTACTTGGAGATTCATTTTCATTTCCCGATGTTATATGAACTCCTATTACAAACCATCGATTCTCTTTTTCTTCATAGAATTCTAACGCAATATTGCTAATTACATTCCCTTCTCGGAGATAAGTCTTTTCAGTTGTATCAATTTTACATCGCACATAACTCTTAAGATCACGATCTGAATTCTCATTGGCAGCTTTATTGAATTTTGTTGAATTACCTGTAAGCACCATTTGGATAGCATCCAACACAGTAGATTTTCCAGCTGCGTTTTCGCCACTAATTAATACAGAGCCTTGATTAAAAGGAAAAGTTTCATATCCAAAATACATCCAGTTTAATAGTCTTACTCTATTCAGTTTCTTCGTCTGTATCTGCATCGTCATCACCTCCTTCATATTCTCTAAGTCTTTCTTTTACATTCTCATATAAATGTGTAATACCTTCGTTTGGTATAGCAATCATAATGGAAGGATATATTTCTATTCGTGTATCACCCTGAGTTATATCAGAAGTCAAATTACGAATTAGATTATAACGTTTAAACAAAGCTATTATCATTCGTTCCGAATACTTATCAAGTTTTTGCTTATTTTTTATTTTAAGTACATTGTATTTGTCCCGTATTTCTTGAACTGTTACAGTAACATTATCCCCACTTGTAGAAAGGTCATTCCGCTTTTCAAGATACAAGAGTCGGAAAATCAGAAACATAATACTTTCAAATTTTGTAAACTGGAGTCTCCCTGTACCATTCCTATTGGAAATAGAGATAAGTCCCATATCTTCATCTATTCTTAAATCATATCCTAAAAGATCAAAAACTAATGCAAATTGTTCTTTGTTGTCTTTTATATAAATATAATCTAAACGTGTATCTTCTTTTTTCTTAAGGATAAAACAGTGATTTAGAAGATTATTTGCTGCTTTTGAGAATCTCTCTTTTTGAGAACTAGAATTCCCTATTAATTCAAGTTTTTCAAACATCCTTTACATCCCCTTGCTTCCTTCTTATAATTTCAAAATCATTAAATTCACATTTTTCAGTTCTTATTCTTTGATCTGTCCTTTTCACTTTATAAACATAAGATTCCATAGCAAAAAGCCTTATGTAAATCAAGTTTTCAAAATCTTTTCGACTATTTATTGGAATATCAGAAGCAAATATAAAATCCTTTTCTCCTAAATATTGTAAAACAAAGGTTTCTATTTTCTTTCTATAAATACGAGCCATTTGTTTATCTAAAAGAAGTTGCATTTTTATAGCTCTTTCTTCTGTTGTTAAACTTTCAGCAACGTTGATACTTGCAATTTCATCATAAGTTTTTCTTTCTGGAATCTTCTTTATAGATTCTTCTGAAACAAATTTCTGGACATAAACATTAAAAAAGTTATCTGGAATACTTTCGTCTTCGTCTGAAAACTCTGTCAAATATCGTAGTATTGCATTTATTTTACCTTCCTGATTAGTTCCAGAAGCTAGCTCAAATTTTGCTCTTGATGCGGCATTTTTCATGTAATGGTTATTCTTGCGATCAATATCTTCAATAATTTTATCAAGATTCTCAAATGCAGATTTTACATCAATAATCATTTCTATGATTTTATCTTTGGCAAGTTCTGAATCGAGTTCCTGTTCAATCTCCATATAACCTTCTACTAAATCTTTTAAGATTTTTGGTTCAGAAAGCATTTTATCAAGATTAATTTTTATGGATTGCCTAAACTTCCCGATATTTTCACTTGTTTTGAGACGATATAGAGATTTTGATACAATTTCCTCGTTATAGACAGAAAACAACGAAAAGATTTCTGATAATTCTTTATTCTTTGTCTGTTTGTCGATATGCTTCTTTATGGAAATATTCAATTTCTTAAGACTTGAAACTAACTGCTCTGTACTATTTACAACGTTCTTAAGAATAAACTGATATGGCTTTGAATACAAATCATCATTTTGAAGTAGCGCATGAATCTGTGATATAAGCCCCTGATATTCAGTTTCTTCATTTTTTATAACATCATTCATTGTACGTATGAATGGAACAGCTTGTTCTGTTAACACAACGTTTTGTTGATAATTCTTTTCTTCCTCAAAATCTAGCCAACCGCAATCCTTTAAATAATTAATTGTTTTTTGAGCTTTACTTCTGGAATCCTTTTCAAAACTATAGTCATCATCAAAACTAATATCATCTGTTCTAGTATTAAAATAATCAGTCAGAGTTGAAACAATTGATTCTCGATCAACTCCATAGGAAATTTCAGTTTTATATGAATTGTAAATAGCTAAAAGGCAATCTGCATACTGATCCTTGTATTTACTATTAAGAGGCTTAAAGAAATCTTCTGGTAAAACTGAAAATAAATTTCGCATTAATCTATATTATATCATACCATAAGTGCCAAATAATGACACTCTATTCTTTTTAGAAATCTTATTTCCAAAAAGAATCTTTCTCCCACTCATTCGGGAAGTTCAGAAACTCCACACAATTTTTTGTGTTTGTTTTTAAGAAATCTATAAAATCAGATTTCCATGTTGATGGTAGCAAGATTTGTTCATTCAAGTATATTAGAATTAATATTAAATTATAAATACAATTACTTCTTGTTGACCAGATTCCAGATATTGAAATTTTATTTGATTTTGGTTTTATTGGTTGAATTGAGATTTGCTTTAGAATTAAACGACTTTGATGTGCACAGTGATTTCTTAGAACTGTTAATGAATGTATCCATGATTCAAGAATAAGGGAAGGAATCTTATAAAAGGAAGCTATATCATCTTTTGCATTCCCTGGACAATTATGATTTTCAGAAGGAATCTCTTTTAAATTCTTATACCAACATGAAAGTGTACCAAATGAAAAAATCTCACAAATAACCCATATTGGTGGAAAACTTTCTTCATATTTATTCTTATAATGTTTTATAAATAATTCCTTGGAACGACTAGTTTCATTCTGCACTTTTTTCATATTTTCAAGCCAATCAGAAAAATCTTTTGAATATTCTGGCTTTAAATATGAATGTGAACCATATTTTATTCCTACTTGATGAGCAAACTGAGTACGTAAAGAAACCTCAAACCTACTAATACCTTCAAAAATATATGAACGTAAATCCTTATCAAAATTATATAATTCAATTATATCTTCAAATTTTATACCGCTTTTAAAATGATGAGGATCTCTGCTATCCTCAAAATACATCCAATAACCACTTAACCGATAATAATTTAGATTCCGTAAAGCATTTTCTGCAAGATTTTTATCATTAATAATCAGTCCTCTGTTTTCTAATTGTGAAATTTGTTGAGAAACTGTTAATGCTGGTTTGTTAAAAGGAATCTTATTCATTTAAAAAAAATTGACCCACCGATTTGAGGATGGAAAAACCATTAACCTTGGCGGGTTCTGTTAACAAAATTATAAATTCCATAGCAAAAATTGTCAAGAAAATATTAAAAATTCCCACTATGAAAAATATGTAAAAATAGTAAATTTTTACTCCCCTGCCGCATTCCTTAATTCTTCCTGAAACTCATTATGGTTTTCGAACTGAAAAATAGAAACTTTGTTTTCACTCAAGAATTTTATAAAATCTTCTTCGGTAGTATCAGCAATCTGAGCACAGTAACCTAAGGAAACGTGAAAATGGAGATAATAATGCATAGCAACCATTTTTTTTATATAGGTTTGTGATTGCGATTCTGTCATATGAGTATCATATAAAACTTCATCTGGAATCTTAATTGCCAGTTCGCACATAAAATACCTCCATCATTTTTATGACTATATTATTACATAGAAATAATTAAAATTCAAATTGTATTTTTGAGTAGAGATTACCGTGTCAAGCACGGTAATGACAGATATTATGGTTGGATTGCCACGCTGCGCTCGCAATGACGAGGGGTTAGAATTTTCCGCTATGGTGGGACGAGCCGGAGCTGTTTATGTGGGTGCCGCCGCCGGAACTTGAGGAACTTTGGATTACCTGGCGGACTACGGTATTGTGAGTGAAAATGTCTTTTTGGATTGGGATTTTTATGCCGTTCTGGGCTATAAAGTTTGAAGCTATGCGGGCTGTGTGGACTGACTTCATGCCGGATTTCATTGTAAGGCAGGTTATAAGGGCAAAAATAAAGCCGAAAATGAGGCCTGCAGCAAGCGAAAGAGACAAATTGTGTTCTTTTATTCTTGTGCCAACATCTACGGGGGTGCCGTTTGCTGCGGCTTCTAAGAAACGATCTACTTTGTTTAGGTAAGCGTTGAATCCGCGGTACCACTGGCCGTCTCCGAAATAATCTAAGAAAGAATCGGCAAGCTTGTCTTTTCCGTAATCTGTGAAGGCATAGTTGCCAAAGCTTCCGTGGGCCATTATGTCGTAGTCTCGTTCTTTCATGCTCATTATGAGGAGGATACCGTCTCCTGATTCGCCCACCCCTTTTAGTTCGTTGAAAAAATAATACTGCGCAAAGGCTTCTATTCCAAAGGCGTCGCTGTAGATTTCGTAGTCATAGACAAAATCGTCCATGTTTTTTACAACAACAATGTAAACACCACAGTTGTAATCTGAAGATATCTGGGCGGCACGGGTCTGGAGGTTTGAAAGTTCGGTGTTGCTAAGCAGGCCGCAGTCGTCTTTTACGAGGGATTGGAGGGAATAGAGGTTTAAAGGAAATAATACTGCTAATAAGAGAAGAAAGAATTTCTTGTTCATAATGCCTCCATATTGTGGATTGCCACGTCGCTGCGCTCCTCGCAATGACGTAGGCTTCGTTCGTCATTGCGAGCGAAGCGTGGCAATCCAGTTAAAAGAAAAAGTACACAATCGGCGTTACTATGGCTGCGACAATGGCTGTGATGCCGAATAAATATTTACAGAACCTGCCCTTGTCTACAGGGAGGTCGCCTACCATTTTGCCGGTCTGGCCATTCATGGCAAAGATGTAATTTTTGTCGCGCCATTTTGTTGAAAGGACCCATACAGGCATGAACGAATATGTTACCTTATCATTTGTTATGCGGACTTTTTTGTTTACTACACTTACTGTTTCATAGCCGCTTACACTGTTCCTGATTTCATCAACTGCTGTATTTTCTGCACGAAGCCTGGCACGGTCGTAGCATTCTTCTGTTGAAACGTCGTAAACTTCGGCAAAAAATCCCGGCAGGTATGAAGCTGTAAAATCGCGGAGGTCATCATAATCAAACGGCTCAATTGAATCCATAAGGGCATCGTCCATTTTTTTAGAAGCATCTACACTGATTTTTTCAAAGCTGACAGTACCGGCTCGTGTAATATTATAATGACCTGTTGTGATTATTTTTTCTTTAGAAGTGTAATTTACTGTTGAGCGGGTACCCTTCATATCAAGCACAACCTCAACATGACCGTCGAAAAGCCAGAACGGAACATAAACGCCCTTTATTTCTTCTATATGATTCTGCTCCCTGAAAACTTTTGGAAGAAGTTTTTTACCTTTATAGTGATTTTTGAGAGCATTTATTGCAGCCTGTTTTTCGAGCTTAAACGGAATGATTTTTTGAGGCATCTTGCCGCCGCTGAAGGCTTTGTGAACTACCTGATTGTTTCCGCAGTAAGGACAACTTGTTGCAGCAGTTGTTTCGTCGCAGAAAAGCTGGGCACCACACGAAGGACAATTGTATTCAAAGAGATTTGAATATTCCTGTGTAGTGGCATTTGAAGAAGAAGCTGCTTTTTGTGCACCGCCCTTTTTTGAAGCCCCTGCCCCAGCCCTTCCGTATTTACTGTCAATCTGTTCTACATCATAAGAAGAACCACAGTAATCACACTGAAGCTTTCCTGTTTCACCAACAAAATGAAGCGGGCCTCCGCAGGCAGGACACTGATAATTTGCTGCACTCTGATTTATATTAGGCATTAGTCACCTGCTGGTCTTGGCTTACCGCATTCTGAGCAGAACTTTCCTTTGTTTACAGTTCCGCAAGAGCAGGTCCACTGCTGTCCAAGTTTATAAAGTTCCTGTGCATTTGCTCCACCAGCCTGCTGAGCCATTCCCATGCCCATAAATGCCATAGCGGCACCATTTGTATTTCCGGCTGCAGTTTTCATTGCTTCTGCCTGAGCACCAACTAAGTGAGCTGCGGCACGGGTTGGATCCATAAATGCTGCATCGCGCTGAAGGCCTTTGAGCATCTGTTCATCTTCTTCGGTTGCCTTGATTGAAGAAACACCTACGATTCCAATCTGAATACCACGGCGTTCTGTCCATTTCTGGCTGAGTTCTGTACGCAAAGCATCTGCAAGCTCGTTTGTGTGAGCAGGTACAGAAGAATAACGGATTCCCATTTCACTGATTCTTGCAAAAGCCGGCTGAAGTGCTGTCAAAAGTTCTGAACGAAGCTGACCTTCAAGATTTTCGCGAACAAATTCATCTTCTACATTACCGCAGACATTTGTATAAAATACTACAGGGTCAACTACCTTGTAGCTGTATTCACCAAAGCAGGAAACAGAAACATCAATATCAATTCCGGCACGAGGATCTACTACGCGGAATGGGACTGTCTGAGGAGTTCCGTATTTGTTTCCCATGATTTCCTTTGTGTTGATATAATAAACGCGCTGAGTTCTAGGAGCTTCACCGCCAAAGGTAAATCGCTTACCGATATTTTTGAAGGATTCAACAAGACCCTTTCCAAAGCCGCCTGCAAAAACAGAAGGTTCTGTAGAAGAATCGTATTTGTATTCGCCTGGTTCTGCGCAGACATCTACAACCTTACCCTGGTCTACAATGAGCATACACTGCCCGTCTGCTACAGCAATAACAGAGCCCTGAGTGATGATGTTTTCGTCACCCTTTGTGTTGCTTGAACGACCGCTTGTCTTTTTCTGACCGCGCTTGCAGATTACGTTTGCAGGTAATGCATCGCAGTAAAAGTATTCCTTCCACTGATCTGCGAGTACTCCACCTGTTGCACCAACGATTGCTTTAATAAGTCCCATAAAAACTCCTTCGTCATTGCGAGCGCAGCGCGGCAATCCAGGTATTACAATGCATACTAATTGTGGATTGCCACGTCGCTACGCTCCTCGCAATGACGTGCTATTAATAATTGCCAAGTCCACCAACTTTGACTTGGAAATGACTGAATTCCATGCTAAAGCTTGCTCTTCCCTGTGTAGCCGAGCGAAGATTTGTTGTAAATCCAAACATATTTGCCATTGGAGCCTGGGCGTGAATTACATCGCCTGTTGGTTTTGAATCCTGGCCCATGATGCTTCCACCGCGCTGACTGAGCTGGCTCGAAGCAGGTCCAACAAATTCCTTTGGACAAGAAATATCAACATTCATAACAGGCTCTAAGATTTCAGGGCCTGCAGCATTACAAGCCTTGTCAAAAACCTGAGCAGCACATGCTTCAAATGCAAAAGGTGTACTTGTTAATTCGTTGTAAACAATATTTGTTACCTTTACGCCAACTTCTGTACACGGATAACCGTAGTTGATTCCTGAATCAAGTGCGTTCTTAAAGCCGTCACGAATTGCTTCAATAATTTCTTCCGGGATTTCTGCATAGCGGCAGGTAATATCAACAGAGTTTCCTTCACCCTTTTCGAGCCTTTGAACAGAAATTGTAAGACCCGCAGTATTTTCTTTACCACCAAGTACGCGGCTGTATTCTTCTGTTGCCTCACCGCTTCCGCTAACAGATTCACGGTAAGTAACCTGAGGAGCACCAACATTACATTTTACTCCAAAGTCATCGCGCATACGTGTAACAAGTACATCAAGGTGAAGCTCACCCATACCGCTGATAATAAGTTGACCAGTTTCTGCATCTTCGTGGCTTGTAAAGGTCGGGTCTTCCTGACTTAAGATTTTTAAAGTTTCTGTCATCTTATCTTTTTCACTCATGCTTTCTGGTTCAAGAGCAACAGAAATAACCGGCTGAGGGAATACAGGCTGTTCGAGCAATACGTTGAAAGCTTCTGTTCCGATTGTGTCACCAGTTTGAGCAAACTTAAGGCCAATGAATACTGCAATGTCACCTGCGCTCAAGCTGTCGATAGAATCTGATTTATTTGCGTGCATACGAAGGATTCTGTTTACACGCTCACGTTTCTTCTTATTAATATTGTAGATTTGTGTTCCAGTCGGGATTTTTCCGGAGTACATGCGTACATAGCAGAGTGGTCCCATTTCTCGGTCATACTGAATCTTGAAAACAAGTCCGCATGGCATTTTTGAAGGGTCGCATGGTATTTCAATATCTTCCTGCTGATCCTTTTTAATTTTAAGACCTTTTGCAGGAGGTACATCAGTCGGACAAGGAAGATAATCAACAACTGCATCAATGAGCGGCTGAACCCCCTGATTATGGCGGGCACTTCCCATAACAAATGGTACGTAGCTTCGGGCAATTGTACCTTTGCGAATTGCTGCCTTAAGCTGATCAACTGTGATTTCCTTACCGTCAAGGTAGAGTTCCATAAGTGCATCATCTGCCCCTGCAACTGTTTCAACTAATTTTTCGCGCCATTCGTTTGCCTGATCCAAGCGCGATGCATCAATATCACTTTCGGTAATTGTTTCACCTTCGTCTTCTGCAGACCAGCGGAGTTCCTTCATTTTGAGCAAATCAATTACACCTTCAAAATCAGGGCCTTCGCCAATAGGAATCTGCAAAGCTAAAGTTTCTACACCAAACTTCTGTGCAACGTCGTCCATAGAACCAAAAAAGTCTGCACCAATTCGGTCCATCTTATTCATAAAACAAAGACGAGGAACACTGAACTCATCAGCCTGCTTCCATACAGTTTCTGTCTGTGGCTGAACACCATCAACTGCACAGATAACTGCAACAGCACCGTCCAATACGCGCAAAGAACGTTCAACCTCTGCAGTAAAGTCTACGTGTCCCGGGGTGTCAATAATATTAATCTGATGATCGC
>JAFZLJ010000153.1 GCA_017551545.1 Treponema sp.
CATTACAGACATGACGATCATGGCTGCACCACCAACAATACCAATTATTGTAGCTATATCCATTTACAAGACCTCTTGCTTATCGATGCCTATTTGTTTGCGGTATTCAATGATTTTCTGGATTATTTCTTGAGGTGAATTGCGAACAATGATTTTACGTCCCGACAACATAGTTAATGTTAAATCAGGATTCTCTTCCATTGCCTCGATCATATGCGGATTCACCCAATAAATTTTCCCATCTAACCGCAATACATCAATCATTTTTAATTTTCCATTTATGACACAAAAATGTCAACAATATCTTTAAATATATTTAAAGATATTAACATTATAAACGATTTTTTTTTTATTTCAAGAAAAATATACAATATTTATGCATTTTTTTTTATATCTTTTCATGTGGAAAACAAAGCAGCTCCCGCTAAGGTACGTCTGTAAACTACTGCTGAGCTTGTAAGGAAATAATCCAACTCGCTTCGCTCGTCAAGCTCAGATGTAGTTTACAGCCGTCCCTACGCTCCGCAGCTTTGTTTTCAAATTGATATTAAAAAAATAAATATCTTGTTATATAACACTTTAAATATACAAATTTTTTATTTTGTTATTATAATTAAAATATATTTAACAGGAGGCCCGGGATGGAAGAAAAGAAGCCGTATGTTTTTGTTATTGAAGATGAAGAATCTATTTCTAAGCTTGTATGTATGTATCTTGCAAAAAGCGACATTGATGCTGAACCTTTTTATAATGCCGAAGATGCCTTAACAAAATTAGATACCGGTGTAAAACCAGATTTACTCATTCTTGATTTGAACCTTCCGGGAATGAGCGGTTTTGATTTTCTGAAGAAGTTCCGCGAAATGTTTAAGGCTACTATTCCTGTAATGATTGTTTCTGCCCGTGATGCAGATGAAGATATTATAAGCGGTCTTGAATATGGGGCTGATGAATTCGTTACAAAGCCCTTCTCTCCTAGTGTACTTGTAGCCAGAGTTCAGGCTCATTTAAGACGAAAAAATCTTTCTACTTCAAGCAGCGAAGAATCTGTTAATTTTGGTGAATATACATTGCTTTTGAACAGCTGCGTTCTTAAAAAAGGTGCAGAAAAAATTCCACTTTCGACAAAGGAATATAAAGTACTTGAATATCTTATAAAAAATGCAGGAACAGTATTATCTCCGGAAACAATCTTTAATGATGTATGGAAAGTTCAGTACGGTGACATTACTGCTGTTGCAGTTTATATCCAGCGCCTTAGAAAAAAGATTGAAGAAGATCCTCAGAATGCTAAATATATTAAAACTGAGTTTGGAAAAGGCTATATTTTCGATAAAAATCTGATTATAATGTAATTATGAAATTAAAAAATCAGCTTAATTTGCTTGCAACATTAATTACCGCAATCCCGCTCGCATGCATAGTTTTTGTATGCATTAATTATTATCTTCGTACACAAAAAAACATGCTTTTAACAGGTTATGAGCAGGTTACAAAGCTTGATTCTTCTAACATGACAGATCAGGATTATAAAATATTCAAAAGAAACGTACAGCTTTTGCCAAAAACTGTAGAAACTGCACTTATAGATAACTTTACAGGCCTTGTAATCACCTCTTCAATCAAGGAATTGCCTACAAATTCTCTTGTTTCTCAATGGGAACTTTACATGATTATGGGCTCTAATTCAGATAAGTATTTCTATCAGTTTACTACGCTTAGAACTTCTACGCTAGATTCAATTATGATTACAAGAGTTCCGCGTAAAAAAGGAGCTCCTTCAAGAAATCAAATCCTTATAAATACCCTTTATATTCTTCTTTCAATCATTGTAACTGTCTGCATAATCATTATTGTACGGCTTTCTATTACAATAAATAAATCTATTAATGAAATTGATAATAAGACAAAAGCCATTGCCAGTGGTGATTTGTCTAAAACAATTGAATTTAACAAGAAAAAATCAAACGAAATCACTTCAATTTCTGAAAGTCTTGAAAAAATGCGTGCTTCCCTTGCCGAAGCGCAGAATCAGAAAGCTAAATTCATTATGGGTATAAGCCACGATTTACGTACCCCTGTTGCAGTTATAAAAGGTTATACAGAAGCTATTTCTGATGGTGTAATTACAGGACAGGAAGATATTAACAATGCAATGACACTTATTACAGAAAAATCGAACCAGCTTGAAGACATGATTGACACCCTTATAAGTTTTACAAAAATGAATTCTGTAGAAATAAGGGAATCCATGAAAACCCAGTCAATCACAGAGTTTATTGAGGAAATTATTAACGAAGAAAAGACTACAGGCGGTGTATTTAAACGAAATATCATTACAGAAATTGATTTTGAAAAAGAAGTTCTTGTTCCTTTTGATAAAATGCTTACAAGACGTATGTTTGAAAACCTGTTTAATAATGCTTTGCGCTACACAAATGACGGAGACACAATTACACTTAAATCATATATCGAAAACAACAGCGTAATTTACCAGATAAAAGATACCGGAATTGGAATTGAAGAAAAAGACTTAAAAAACATATTCAACATGTTCTACCGAGGTACAAATTCAAGGCGCGAAGAAGGAATGGGTATTGGTCTTAGCGTAGTTCAGAATATTATTGAAACTCACGGCTGGAATATAAATGTTGAATCAAAGAAAAATGAAGGAACAACCTTTACAATAACTATTCCGTATTAATTATTTCATATATTTCTTCAAGGAATTTATTCAAAAACAAAAGCTTTTTACTGTCCAGGTAATAAAATCCATCAATGGATTCTGTACATTCTGTTTTAAGCTTATTCAGTATTTTTTCAGGCATTTTTTTATTGAAAATCGCTTCAAATTCTTTGCAGGAAACTCCCCTTACAGTGCGTAAACCCATCATAAAATACTCAAATTCAGAATCTTTCAGGGTGATTTTTTCTACGTTTTGCGGGGCATTTTCTATAGTTTTTAAGCCATCATGCCAGAAATCTATATATTCTTTTATGTTTTTTGTGTTTGTATAACGAAAATCATTTTCTAAAGGCTGCCTGTATAAGGTACCTGCTGCTCCTGAACCACAACCGATATAATCTTTATGGGTCCAGTAAGTCATATTATGAAGGCATTCATACCCTTTAAGACAGAAGTTTGAAACTTCATACTGTTCATAGCCTTTAGAAATAAGAAAATCACGGCCTTTTAGCCATAATTCATCTGAAAAATCATAATCATAACTTTCGCTGTCTGTAATAATTGCCTTACCTAAAGGAGTTTCTTCTTCCACGCAAAGGGAATAAAAAGAAATATGAGGGATTTTTTGTTCAGTCAGAAAATTCAGTCCATGAATAAGGCTTTCTTCAGTTTCGCCTGGGAGTCCGCAGATAAGATCTACCGAAAGTTTTTTATGCCAGAAATGGTCAAAAAGCTTAAAACATTCATAATTCTGGCTTGAATTTGACCGTCGGTGTACACTTTTTAAGACATCTTCAGAAAACGACTGAATGCCGCAGGATATTCTGTTTACCCCGGCAGCTTCCAAAGCCAGAAGCAATTCCTTTGAAACATCATCAGGATTTACCTCAAAAGTAAATTCGTAATCAGAAGTAAATCCGTATTCTTTAAGGACATCAGTTATTTTGTTTAATTCTGCTGCACTCAAAAGGCTTGGAGTTCCGCCACCTATGTAAACAGTTTTAAGAAGGCAGTTTTCATATTGCTTTAAGCGGGACTTTATTTCATTGCAAAGGGAATCTATATAGTCTAATGAAACCGCGTTGTTTTTTGATCCAACAGGAATACTGAAAAAATCACAATAATCGCACTTTGAAACGCAAAAGGGAATATGAATATATAAAGAAATTTCTTTACAAGACATCAATAAAGCTTAATTGATTTAACCGGGAAATATCGCAGTAAGATGCGGCCGTTCATATCCTGCTTAGAAACTGTACCCCACAATCTTGAATCTGAAGCAGAAATACGGTTATCACCCAGAACATAATATTCATCAGGACCAAGAGTAATTGTATCAAAAGAGCCTTTTACTCCTACTGTACCGTTCCATTCTACAGGTGGTGTAATAAATGTAAGGTTATATGGAGTTGCAGTAAGCTCAAATTCTGTAAGAAAATGTTTTTCGCCGGCAGGTTTTATATAAAGAACATAATCTTTCATGTATATTTCATCACCGGGAAGCCCTACTACCCTGCGCAGCTGATTATTTGTGTCTGGATAATTTTTATCTACATAAGAATCATATTGCTGGGCTGTAAAAAATGAACTTATATTGTGCCAGATTTTTTCATAGAATTTATGGTCGTGATTGATTCGTCTTTTGAGGAGTACAACATCACCGCGGCGTGGAGTTGGATATATTTTTGTAACAAAAGAAATTGTATTTTCCTGAAAATCAGGCTGCATTGAAATTGAAGACTGTTTTACAGGAAAAAGTATGAATGCAAATATAATATTGATGATTACATAGATAAGAATAAGATTGAAGATTGTAAGAAAGACTTTACGCTTGTTCTGTTTTTTCAGCTCGTATGAATATTCAAATAACTGCCTGTTCATATAAAACACCCACTTAACTATAAAATATCATAAGTTTTATTATGATACAAGATGTCTTGCCCTTATAAAAATGATGTTTTATAATATAATATTATGCCGGACGGACGAAAAGTGATTTCTGAAAACAGGAAGGCACGGTTTGATTATTTTGTGGAAGACTCTTATGAATGCGGAATTCAGCTTGAAGGAACGGAAGTAAAATCTGTAAAAAACGGAAGCATTTCGTTTCCGGATGGATTTGCGGAAGTTGTAAACGGCGAAGTATTCCTTAAGAACTTTCATATTGCAGAGTATTCATTTTCTTCTATTTTTAATCATAATCCGGACAGGCCAAAGAAGCTTCTTTTGCATAAAGAAGAAATAAAAAGAATTTCAAGAAAAGTTGATGAAAAAGGTTACACTCTCATACCTTTAGATGTTTATTTAAAGGATGGACGCGTTAAAGTTACTCTGGGAATCTGTAAGGGTAAAAAACAGTACGATAAACGGGAAACTATTAAAAATCGCGACATCAACCGAGAAATTCAGAGGGAGATTTCTTCTAAACTCAGAGGATGAGCAGAGAGCAATAAATGATAAATAAAAGAAATGTTTTACGACATGCTTTTAATTTCTCACTTAAGAAAATCACAGTTTTTGTATTTGCTGCATTTTTGTTTATTCCCTGCTTTGCCCAAAAGTATTCAATTGATTATTTTGGAATAGTTGCAACTGGTGTAGACGACAATATGTCTAAAATGACAAGCGATCTTTATTACACACAGCTTTGCGAAATTAATTCCTATACAGTACAGGATAAACGAAACGGCATAAGAATGAGCAGCTCCCCTTCTACAGATGAATTCGAAGACGGCAAAATATCCTTATACGCAGTTATAACTAAAAAAGACAACTCTTCTAAATGGATTTCTACAATTACAATTTACGACAGCTCAAGAAAAGCAACTTTATCAGAAGCTAAAGAATACGATTCCTTTTATAAAATCCTTATGGAACCAAAATCTACGCTTCAGGAAACAATAAGTTCACTTCTTTCAGGAAACGGCACTGCTGTTACTTCAAGTTCAGGCGGTTCTAAAGGCAGCGCTACAATTCAGTCTACAGAATTCCTTTCTGGAACATGGGACGGCGAAGATACAATAGACAAAATTGTAATTATGCGAGGAGGAAGAGGCTTTGTAATCTTCAAAAACGGCTCTTCCATGAATATTACTGTAGAAATTAAGACTTCCGGAGCTTCTCAAAGCATTATAATAACTCAGAACGGCAAGGCAAATGCTTCATTCTTCCCTGAACTTCCACGAGAAGTTGCTTTAAAAGAAGCAATTAATGCAGAACCAATTAAATGGGTTTTTAATCTTGATGATAATGATACTTTGACTGGAACAAAATCTACACTTATTTACAGCAATGGCGCTGCTTCTAACGGTACATTAAATGTTACCTGGAAAAGAAAATCTTAATTAAATCTGTGGAACATTATAAACAGGAATACCTGCTACAAATTCTTTTTTATTTCTTGTAAATGAAAGTGTGCCTTTTTTGAAATCAAAAATCAGCATAAGAATAAGGACAAGCATTGCAGCGCATAATCCGCACATTTTGCAAAGCTTTTCCGAAACATATTCCGGTTCAACGTGTCTTATTAAAGTTCCTGTATCATAAAGTGCATTCTGGTATGGTTTAAGTCCTGTGATTTTTACAAGCTGTTCTCCATCCTGAACATAGTCCATTTTACGTGCATAAGCGGCAATTACAGCTTTATCATTCTTTAATGCCGAAAGTTCAAGGGTAAGTTCTGTATTAATACTCTGGATTTCTGCCTTTTGCTTGCTTACAATTCTCTTCTGTTCTTCCATTTGTGAATAGCATTTAAGGCTGTTCTGACCAAAACAAAGAGACATGACTACATAAACTAATGTTCCAACGAATACGACTGTTAAATACTTAGCACGTTTCATAATATATTTTAATTATCGGACGATTATTTTAGTTTTCTGAATTAAAAATGTGTGATATAATAAAAAATAATAGTGGGAAAAAATCTATTCTTATTGTATAATTATACCGATAATATAGATAGTTAACTTTATTATTGAGAGGAAATAAATGAGCGATTCTACAGAGAACACAAACGAACTTGACAGTTACGGAGTTTGGGTAAAAAACAATAACCAGGAAGGGGCAGACGACGAACTCAATTTTGCAGATTCTCTAGACCTGCCAGATTTTGAAGAAAGCGATTCAATTGAAGACAGTGATTTTTCTGATATGTTCAAGGAAGATGATACAATCAATCTTGATTCATCTGCAGATGACACTACCCTTACCGATGACGAATTGATGAACATTACTTCTGGTGATGGTATTCAAATAGAAGAAACTTCGGCAGACGAAGATGCAGGCGTAGATGATATTTCCTTTGATTCTCTTGAAGAAAACTCTGTAAGTGATGCTGACCTCTCAAGCTTTGATGATGTTTCAATAGAAGAACCATCTGACTCTACAGAAGAAGATATTTCCCTTGATGATTTTGCATTCGAAGAAGATGCTCCAGCCGCTGATACTGCAGAAGCAGTTGAAGAACCTGCTGCAGAAGAAGCTCCTGCTGAAGATTCAGCTGTAGAAGAAATGAATATTGAAGATTTTGGTGTTGAAAGCACAGAAAGTTCAGATGACTCTGAAGAAGAAATCTCGCTTGATGACTTTATGGATTCAGGATTCTCTGATGAATCTGTAGCTTCTGGAAACAACGGATTTGCAGCAGATGCAGTTCCTTCTTCAGACAGTGAAGAAGTTTCGCTTGATGACTTTGTTGACATGAGCGAATTCGGAGTTTCTGAAGACGCACCTAAAAAAGAAGAAGTTATTGCAGACGAAAAACCTCTTGATATGGATATAAGCTTTGATTCATCTGCAGACTCTATAATGACAGAAGAAAATGACAGCAACTATGTTGCAGCTGACGACGATGAAATTCAGGAAGAAGATTTTACAACTACAACAGAAGTTGAAACAGAAGAACCTGTAGTTTCAAGCTCTGGTAACGATATTGAATCTGAAGAAGTAAACCTTTCTGACTTTGGTATTGATGCTAATGCAGAAGAAACTCCAGTTACTCAGGACGTTGAAGGTGCTAAGAGCAAAGATGCTGTTGTTGATTATGACCTTTCTGTAGGAGACGGTAACATGAATGCTGCTCCTGTTGTAAATGAAATTAAATCTACAACACCTGTTGATGATATTGCAGAAATTGAAGAGCTTTCAGATGAACAGCCTGCAGACTCTACTCCTGTTGACAATTCCCTTCTCCAGCAGATTGTTGCAGACCTTTCTAATCTTAAAGATGAAATTAATACACTCAAGAATAATCTTGAAGAAATGAAGTCAGCTCCGGCTTCTGAATCTCAGGGATTTATTTCTGAAGAAATTGCAGTTGATGATGCTGTAATTGAAGATGACAGTTCAAAAGAAGATACAGGCTTCTTCTCTGGCGATGACGGAGATGATACTATTGCCCTTTCTACTGATGAGCTTTCTAATATCTTGAATACTGCAGACTTCAGCGAAGACACAGCTGTAGAAGAAGCTCCAGCAGAAGAGCCTGTTGTTGAAGAAGAAACTCCAGACTTTGACGAAACTTCTGTTGAAGTTGGTGAAGAGATTTCTGAAGAATCTTTGGGAGCAATCAGTGACTCACCTTCTGACATTTCATTTGATTTTGAAGAAGAAAATCTTTCTGAACCAAACATTGATGAAATAGAAATTGATGAAGAAGCTTTGGAAGATGATCTTCCTGATGAAATTGAAATTTCAAAAGATGATGACATTCTTGTTGAATCTTCTTCTTCTGACTTTATGGATTCTGTTCAGGACACAACAGAAGAACATGAAACAGATGAAACTTTAGACATTGCAGAAGAACCTGTTCAGGATGAAGCCTTCTCTACTGTAGATAATCTTTTTGATGAAGGAAGCGAACCTGCAGAAGAAACAGCTGTTGAAGAACCTGCAATTGAAGAAGAAACAGTTGTAGAAGAAGAACCGGTTGTAGAGGAAGAGCCTGTTGCAGAAGAGCCGGTAGTAGTTGAAGAAGAACCTGTAATCGAAGATGAAACCTTCGTTGAAGAACCAAATGCTTTCATTGACAATGACTTTGTTTCTCACGAAGATGACAACAATGACCTTACAGACAGTAACATTGATTATCTTACAACAGAAGAAAATAAAGCAGATGAAACAGCAGATGATGAAAATGCTGAACTTAAGAAAGATATTAAATCTGTTCTTTTGTACATGGATCAGCTGCTTGAAAATCTTCCTGAAGATAAAATTGTTGAGTTCGCAAAATCAGACGAATTCACAACATATAAAAAATTATTCTCGGAACTGGGATTATCTTAATGGGACTTTTACAGAAATTATCCGACAGTGCTCTTAGTGTTGAAACCACAGAAAAAAAAGAGCCTGTCCAGGATAAACCTGTAGTAATCAAAAAATCCAATTCTGTTGGTTTATTAAAAAAATCACTTCTAGCAGGTGATAACCGCAGATTGGATTTTTTTGAATTCACAGGCAAATACAATTTAGAAATAGCTGCATTACTCAAAAGTGAAAATGAAACTTTAAAAATAACAAACTGCATCGGTCTTGACGGTGAATCTGTTTGTCTTTCTGTTTCAACTGCCGATTTTTGGAATGGTATAATCACCGAACCAGAAAAGCTTTATACCTTTAATAACTCGCAAGAGATTCTTCCCTTCTTACAGTTTTTCTCTGATAAATTAAAGAGCATCATTAAATCTTTGCAGATTGTAAGAACAAAAGAAAACTCTGTTTTAATAATCTGCAACAAAACAATTGAGCAGACTGCCGGCTTTATTGCAGATGTAAATGCAATCCAGAATACAGAAACTTCCTTTAATTTAAAAGATGATTTCTTTGATGCTTCCCAATATAATAAAGAATTCCAGATTGATTTTTCTGAAGCACTTGAATCGTTTATTGTTTCTAATTCAAAAAATGAAGTTCAATTTACAAAGGTTATTGTTCAACTGCTTTTCCATAATCTTTGCATAAACTTTCCAGCACCGGAAAAACTCATTTATTCAGAAAACGGAAAATTCACATTTTATCTTAAAGAAGATATTCCGCTTGAGTTACTGAACAATCATTTACGAATTGAATGCTCATCTATTCTTGGAAATCATTCTGAATTAATTTCTATATCTGAATCTTTTAATAATTTTGAGGCGGCACAATAAATTGCAGTTAGATTTTTTGGAATCAAAAGACGGTTCAAAAACTTTTTCTGCAGATGGCCTTTTTTACCATTCCTCTTATTCACCTTTAAAAGAAGCCAGACGATTTATTGAAACTTATGATTTTGTAAATAATCCCAAAATTGTTTTTTTAATTGAACCTGGCTTTAATTATTTTTCTGACTGTATTAAAGAGCGATTCGCTGGTTGCAAAGTTGCGTGTATAAGATTTTTTGACCATCACTTTGATGATGAAAATACGTGGGACTATGTTTTACGTTATGACGGTGCACAAAAGTTTTCGCAGGTTTTATTAAATACATTTGGAGAAGAAACTCTTTTATGTTCTTCCCTGCTTGTATGGAAGCCTGCAGAAACTCTTTTTAAGGAAAAGCTTGGCAGTTTTATAAATGAATATAAAGAAGCACTTCAGGCATCAAAAACATTACTTGTAACAAGACAATTCTTTGAACAAAAATGGCTCATTAATTCCTGCAATTTTATAAAGTACACCAAACGACTGATTAAGCCTTTTGATAAAACTACACTACCCGTTATTGTTTGTGCTTCAGGTCCTTCTCTACTTTCTGCTGTAAAAACAATTAAACAGTTTGAACAAAAGCTTTTTATAATCTGTCTTTCTTCTGCATTAAGTGTTTTAATAAAAAATGAAATTACTCCGGATCTTGTACTTTCTACAGATGGTGGATTTTGGGCAGGAGAGCATCTTAAGTATCTTAAGAATAATCCTGGTATTCCGCTGGCTGCATCGTGTGAAGCATTTGTTCCAAAAAAAATATTGAAGGATAATCCTGTTTGTGCTTTACAATATAATGATTCAAGTTCTTTTATAAGCTCTATGATTCTTGAAAAGGCCGGTATTAAATCTTTTGAAGCATTAAGAAATCCTACAGTAAGCGGTACCGGTTTATTTTTTGCAAAAAGCATTACAACAAATAAAGTTTTCTTTTGCGGGCTTGATCTTGCGCAGTCAGAAGGCTTTGGACATTCACAGCCAAATGAACTTGAAAAAAATAATGAATTAAAAGATTCAAGGATTTCTACAAAAGAAACAAGACTAAGCCGTTCAAGATATAATGCTTCTTCACTTCAGATTTACAGAGACTGGTTTTGTTCACTTGATGGTAAAGATGTTCAGAATGTTTTAAGAGTAATTGATAAACACAGCCAGGACGCTTTGGAAAATATAAAAGACATTGCTCCTGAAGAATTTAAAAATGAATTAACCGGCATTGGGGAAACAAAAAAAGTTTCTGACTACAAGGAACAAGCTGTAAACGAAACAACACTTTCTGATTCTTTTAAGTTTATAATTGAACAGCTTAAAACAGCAAAATGGATGAATCAGATTTTCCCGGCAGATTTTCTTTCGATTCAAAATGCATCGGAAACAGAAAAACCTGCATTGCAGAATAGACTTAATAAGAAAGTTGAAAAGCTTACAGCAAGAATAAGGAAAATTGCAGATGAATGAAAAATCAATTTATTCTGAAATTATCCTCTCTAAAACAGGCGTGCAGATTCCAGTATTACAGAATGGTAAAACTGTAGATTCAAGATATGATCCTGAGCGTGACAGCTTAAGACTTTTAGAACAAATCCCGGCAGATACAAACTTTTTAATTGTCATTGGAATTGCAAGCGGTATTTTTATTCAGACAGTTCTGGAAAACAAAAAAAATATATTTATACTTGCAGTAGAAAAAACTGAAGCAGACCTTGAGTTTTTGAAGCAACTGCCAGCTGTAAAAAAACTCGCGGATGAAAAACGAGTTAGCCTATGCTCACTGGAAGAACTTGAAAACAAAATAATTGAATTATATGTTCCGGCGTTTTATGGAAATCTTGAAGTTATTGAACAACGCGGCTGGACCTTAGAAAACAAAGACTGTCTTGAAAGTATAAGCAAAAGTATTAATAAAGCAGTTGGAATTGTTTCTGCAGATTTTTCTGTTCAAAGTCATTTTGGAAAACTGTGGCATCATAATATAATCAGCAATATAAAAAATCTTCAATCATCAAATATTAAAGAATCCGATTTTGAATTTCCTTTAGATAAAACTGCCGTAATTGTTGCAGCCGGACCAACCCTTGATACAACAATAAAAACTATTCTTACAGCTCGTGAAAAGTTTTATGTTATTGCCACAGACACTGCCCTATCGATTCTTCTTTCTTATAAAATATTTCCGGATGCTGTTGTTTCAATCGACGGGCAGAATGTTTCAAACGTTCATTTTATTCATAATGAAAAATCAAGCTTTTCAAATACACTGTTTTTATTCGATTTATTAGCAAATAGTTCTGCAGTAAATCAGGTTATAGCAAACAACGGTAAGCTCTGTTTCTTTACAAGCGGGCACCCTTTGTGTGAATACTTAAACGCTCATTATTCATTAGGTTTACCAAAACTTTTTTCAGGAGCCGGAACTGTTACAATTACAGCAGTTGATTTTGCAATAAAAGCAGGCTTTGAATCTATAATAACAGCCGGTGCAGACTTTGCTTATTCAAACGGTAAACCTTATGCAAAAGGAACTTATTTAGACAGGCTTTATAACCAGAAAACAAACAGAATGGAAAACATACATAAACAGTTTTCATCTTTAGAATTCCGAACAGAACTTCTTCCAAAAGACAAAGGCTTTACAACACAAATTCTTGAAGCATACAGAATGTCGTTCGAAAGCTATTTACAGAATAATGCTTTGTCGTTCAATAAAGAAAATAATTTATATAAAATCAAATGTAATCCAGACAAAAATAAAATCAATTTTACAACAAATCAGAATAAACCAGACGGAAGTTTTATTATAAATGATTTGTTAAAAACCTATTCATCAAAAGACAGCAATGCTATTTTTGATTCAATCTTTGACCTTAAAGAAAGTGATATTTCGCTTTTACCGTTAATATCCTGGTTAAGAAATCACGATAATAAAGAGAGAAAGAATTTTAGTTTTTATTATAAAGAGGCTTTATCAATCTGCCAAAATCTGGGAGGAAATTTATAAATGAAAAAATCTATTACAATTATTTATTCTGTGCTTGCTTCACTTGTACTTATTTTTGCTATTGCTTTTTTTGCAGTGAATATTTATAACGAAAATGCACATGGTGAATTAAGAACAGAAGTTCGTTTTGAAAAAGTCGCTTCTGGAGTAAAAGCTGCCCTTGGAAAAAGCAATATTACTGCTTCTGAAAAAACACGCCAAATAGAAAATACAATCGGCGATACAAAAGATTTTGCTTATATTAAAATTATGGCAGACAACAAAGTAATTTATCTTTTCCCTCAGGACTTTGAATCTGAATCTAACATTAATTCAAGATTTATAATTGCTAAAGACAGAAACTTTAATGCAAACGGTTCCAGAGTAAATATTTCGTGTGGACTTTACAGCCTTAGACCCGGAACAATTTTTGAATATGCTAAAATCTCTTTCTTTATTATTTTAATTATTACACTTCTTACAATCATTCTTATTATTTACAACAATCACTTTGATAAAAGTTCCGCTAAGAAAACTTATAAGAGCAAAAATCCTAAGAAAGAATTTATTTATAAGATAACTGAAGAAGACGAGGGTTTCGACGAAGAGGACGAGCCGGAAGAAGATGATGATTCTGAAGAAGAATATGTAAGCACAAGCGATGAAATTATTGAAGAAGTACCTGTGGAAACTGCAGAACCTGTTGAAGAACTTCCTGTAGAAACTAAAAAAGAAGAACTTCCTGTTCAGGATTTTGAACCAGTTGAAATTCAAAAAGAAGCAAAGCCTGTTTCTGAAAATGGTCTTTTCTCTGCCGACACAGGTCTTGGCTGGGAATCTTATCTTATGACAAGACTTGATAATGAATTGAACCGTGCGACAGCCAGCGAACTTGATCTTGCATTATTCGTTATTAAGATTGACGGCATTGGAAGAAAGAATCCTGTTATGAAAAAAATCTGTGAATACCTTACAGTTGAATTCCAGTTTAAGGATTTACTTTTTGAATACAAAGATGATTCTATCTGCGGAATTAAAATAAGTATGGATATTGATAATGCTGTTTCATTTGCAGAAAAGCTTGTTGCAGAAATTAAAAATATTGCAGGAGAAGAAAATCCTACAGTGCTTACAGGTGTTACTACACGCGGAATAAGAATGGTTTCTGGTGAACGACTTTTGAAAGAAGCAGATGAAGCCGTAAAGCATGCTGCAGAAGATACAGCAAATCCGGTTGTTGGCTTTAGAGCCGATGCAGTAAAATACAGAAAATTTCTTGAAAAGAATTAATCTGTAGTTACATTTTCAAATTGCTTTCCAAGTTCCTCGAGGCGTTTGTTTTCGGGGAACTTTTCTTTTAACAAGGTGTATTGTTCTAAAGCTTCGTCTTTTTTTTCTGCGGCAATAAGCACACAAATATAATTTTCCAAAAGTTCTGACTGATCCGGAGCTTTTTGTATTAAAGCAGAATATGCTTCAATTGATTTTTCTGTGTTTCCGCTCATTGCGTAAATATAGGCAATTGATGATTGAATTGAAATATTTTCTGAATCGCGGTTCAACAAAGCTTCATAGGCGTCTAAAGCGTCATCCCATTTTGCTTCGTAAACATAACATTTAGCAAGCTTGTAATAAGCATTCCAGTAAATATCCTGATTATCCATTGCAGCTTTATAATATGTTTCTGCCTTATCATATTTTTTTAATTCAAAATAATTATCTGCAATATTTAAATATTCAATGTAAATGTTAGAAACAACAGAATCGTTTTTTCCCGGAATTGGAACTGCGAACTTTGTAGAGGTACAGGAAATGTAAGGGAATGCTAACAGCAGAAGGCCTGTTACCAGACCTACCCTTTTATCCCAAAACAATCTTTTCAATTTCATAAAGCTGAGACTTATATAAGCCCGAAATATTGTGGCCGTAATCTGCAATAAGCTGAATCATGTTGCGTGGTGCATCTTTTGTATCGCAGCCATTCAAACGGTCTCCTGCATCTCCAAGACCAGGCATAATGTATGCCTTTTCATTCATAACAGGATCCATCCAAAGTGTATAGCAGGTACAATTTTCCAAAGCGCGGGTTACACGAATACTTCCTTTAAGTGTAGAAATTGTATTAAAGAAAGCAATTGACTTTGGTTTTACACCCTGGCTCAAAAGATATTTTACAACTGTTACCAGTGAACCACCAGTTGCATTCATAGGGTCTGCAAAAATCCAGTCTTTACCGTCGAGCTGTTCAAGGTTAAAGAATGATTTATTAAGATCCATTATGTATTCCATGTCTGCTTCGTTCTTTGTATCGTTGCGGCTTATTTTAAACAAAGCAAATGGAGTCTTATAGCCGTGGCTTGAATATTCCTGGATTTCCTTTGACATAATCATACTTGGAAGAAGAGCACCGCGAAGCATTACACAGATTGCACTGTTTTCGATTTTATGATCAATGTCAGGGATTTTATGAACTGCATAGTTTTGAACAGGGAAAGTTACAGGAGTCTTTACAATCATGTGGCCTTTCTTGTCGCTGTGCTGGTCTGTATAAGCCATGCGGAAAAGCATTTCATAAGCACGCTGACTGTAGTACATAAATTCCTGATGGTCTGTTCTTTCATCACGAAGCTTTGAAATTACGCGTGAACATTCTGCGTGGGCACCTTCTTCTGTTACAAATGAATAAACTTTTATGGCAGGATGCTTAGAACAGATTTTCTGCATTTCGTGTCCAAGCTTGTCATAACCTTCAATAATCTTCTGCTCATTTACCGGATCAAACGATTTCATTGTTTCCTTGAACATTACTTCAAGGCTGTTCAAATCGTCCATATCTTCTTTTGTAAGATATCCGTCAAGATCTTCTGCTTTAAGAATTATTTTGTTGTCTGCCATAAAGTTCCCCCATTTATAGTGATAAAATATCGTAAAGCTGCTGCTTCTTTATTTTAATACCTTCAATTTTTATTTCTGTTGGCTTAAGTTCGTTGTCTGAGCCGTCTGCTAATCCAAATACAAAACCAAGCATAACCTTTCCGGCCTTTGCTGCTTTTTCATTTCTGAAATCAAAAATAAAATCAAGAATATACTGGTTTGCATTTACAGGGTCACATATGAAACTTCCGCGAACTGTATTAAGCTGCAATGTAAGCTTCTGGCCTGTAAGCATAAGAAGGAAAGTTTCCGGATTATTTGTAATGAATCGAATTTCGGAATCTGAACCTGTGATATGCTCATAAGTGAGTGAATCCAATGTTGTAAAGTTCTGGCCAACTGAATCTTCTGCAGGAATTGCATGTATTTCATCATACATGTTTACCATGTCTGGAACCCGCTCCCCAAGCAAGGCAATCTTATCTGAAGGAAAAGCAAGTGTTATATCATTCTGAGTATAAAGACCATATTTTGCGCCTGAAACAGGACCAGTTAATTCTTCTACAGACCAGCCGTTCTTTTTATTAAGAAGCTTTGGAATATACTTTACAGGAATGTTTGAATCAACAGCTATTTGAAGCTTTGGATTTTTATTGTCTGCATTAAGTCCTGCATAAGCACGGTCAATTCTACTTACAATTTCCCTAACATCTGAATCCGAAATATTTTTTATGTTGCTTTTAATTACATAAATTAAAAGTTCCGGATCAACAGAAGACGGAATTGAAATGTAAAAGTTCTTGTTATTTGCAAGAAGATCTACAGGTTTTACAATTGTTCCTGATGGTACAGATTTACATGCAGTTACGAGCAAGAGCAAAGAAACTAATAATATATTAAGCTTTTTCAATCTTTATACTCCATTTTTTGTCATCAGCTTCGATTTCTGTTCCCGAAACAGCTGCATCAAATTTAATTTCCTGTGCAAGAGTTTCGTTAGAAATAAAGTCTGTAAACATTTCGTATGCAGCCTTAAGTGAATCATCTCCACCTACTTCGAGCTTGATTCTGTCTGTAACATTAAGACCACTTTCCTTTCTGAGATTCTGGATACCACGGATAAGATCGCGTACATATCCTTCTTTCTTAAGCTCGTCTGTTACCTTTGAATCAAGACCTACTGTAAGAGTACCTTCGTTCAATACCTTAAGGTCATCCTTTTCAAAGCGTTCTACAATAACCTTTTCTGTATCAAGTTCAACGCTCTTTCCTTCAACTTCAATTGTAAGCTTTGTACCTTCAAGAATTGACTGAATCTGTTCAGAAGTAAGCTCTGCAATTACACCTGCTGCCTGCTTCATGATTGGTCCAAGCTCTTTACCAAGCACCTTGAAGTTTGCCTTTGCTTTATATTCAACAAGCTCATCTTCGCGTTCGTGGAAAATTACTTCCTTAACGTTGAGTTCTTCACGGATACAGTCTTCCATTTCGGCAAGAACTTTCTTTTCATTTTCGTTGCGTGTTACAAGAGCAACACTTGCAAGCGGCTGACGATTCTTAAGGTTGAATGTATTTCGCAGGCTGTGTCCCATAGAAACTGCTTTCTGAACTGTTTCCATCTTAAACTCAAGCTCTTCGTTCATCCATGCTGTATTTGGAACAGGATAATCACAAAGGTGTACAGATTCAGGATCAGCTTCTGTTTTGAGATTCTGATACATTGCTTCTGTAATAAATGGAACAAACGGAGCTGCTACCTTACACAAAGTCTTTAATGCAATATAAAGTGCTTCGTATGCTTCTGCCTTGTCGCTGTCATTTTCGCTCTTCCAGAAACGGCGGCGGCTTCGGCGGATATACCAGTTATTAAGTTCATCAATAAATTTAACGATCGGGTCAATTGCACTTGAAAGGTCATAATCATCAAGCGACTGAGAAACAGCCTTTACAAGATTCTGTGTAATAGACAAAAGCCATGCATCCAAAGGATTAGATGGAGTTTTGTCATCGAACATATGACCTGTAGGACTTACCTTATCGATGTTTGCATAAGTGATAAAGAAGTAATATGAGTTCCACAGTGGAATTATAATTGACTTAAGAATATCACGAACACCGTCATCTGAATAACGGATTTCATCTGCTTTTACAACTGCAGAGTGCATTAAGAACAAGCGGATTGCATCGGCACCAAACTTGTTGATTGCTTCTACAGGGTCTGTGTAATTGCGGAGTGACTTTGACATTTTGCGTCCGTCTGATGCTAGTACGATTCCGTTTACAATACAGTTTTCAAATGCTGGCTTATCAAAAAGCTGTGCTGCAAGAACTGTAAGTGTGTAGAACCATCCGCGTGTCTGGTCAAGACCTTCAGAAATAAAGTTTGCAGGGAAATGACTTTCAAAGAATTCTTTATTTTCAAACGGATAATGAACCTGTGCATATGGCATAGAACCACTTTCAAACCAGCAGTCAAAAACTTCCGGAATACGACGCATTGTTCCCTTACCGCATTTATTACACTTAAAGGTAATCTTATCTACAAACTGCTTGTGTAAATCATCAGGATAAACACCGCTCAAATCTTTAAGTTCCTGGCGGCTTCCAACACAAACTGTATTTGTACAATCAGGGTCATCACAACGCCAGATAGGAATTGGGTTACCCCAGTAGCGGTTACGGCTTACAGCCCAGTCACGGGCACCTGCAAGCCACTTTCCAAAACGACCGTCTTTAATATGAGAAGGCTGCCATTTAATTTTGCTGTTTGCACGAAGCAATACATCGTGATAATCTGCAACCTTTACAAACCAGCTTCCGATTCCGCGGTAAATTAATGGAGAACCACAACGCCAGCAGTGAGGATAAGAGTGAACGATTGAATCTCGTTTTACAAGCTTTCCTTCTTCCTTAAGGCGTGTCATTATGTCTTTGTCGCATTCCTTTACAAAGCGGCCTGTATAGTCAGAAACATCTTTTGTAAATTTACATTCAGCGTCAATTGGTTCAACTTCAGGTACACCGCTTCCTGCAAATACCTTGTGGTCTTCTTCACCAAAGGCAGGAGCAATATGAACAATACCTGTACCATCTTCTGTGCTGACATAGTCTGCATTGAACAGGCGGAACGCGCCCTTTACACATTTCTGTCCTGAAATTTCTTCGCAGGCTGCAGGATCTTTAAGTGAAGCAAAATATGGGAAAAGTGGTTCATATTCTGCATCAATAAAATCTTTACCTTTTGCGCGGTAGATGATTTCGTAGTCTTCTTCATTCTTGTAGTAAGCGCCAAGACGAGCTTCGGCAAAAATATATTTATCGCCGTTTTCTTTATCAAGAATCTTTACATAATCGATATCCGGACCCATACAAAGTCCAAGGTTTGAAGGCAATGTCCATGGAGTTGTTGTCCAGGCAAGGAAGAATGTTTTTCCATCTGCCATATCCGGATCTTTTACACCAGGAGCGCCTTTTGTTACCTTAAAGCGGATTGTTACTGCA
Organism: Treponema sp.; assembly: GCA_017551545.1. Lineage (GTDB taxonomy): Bacteria > Spirochaetota > Spirochaetia > Treponematales > Treponemataceae > Treponema_D. The sequence continues at coordinate 19,218 of JAFZLJ010000153.1, forward strand.
GGATCCTGAACATCCTTGTAGCCCTGTGCAAGTTCGTGTGTAGACAAAACTGTAGAACAGCGAGGACAGTATGGAAGGATGTATTTTCCTTCGTAGATAAGTCCTTTGTCCCAGAGAGATTTTGCAACCCACCAGATTGATTCCATATATTCAGGATTCATTGTTTTGTAGTCGTTATCAAAATCTACCCAGCGGCCCATACGTGTGATTGTCTGACGCCATTCAGCAGTATAGCGGAGAACTGAGGCACGGCATGCTTCGTTGAATTTATCGCAGCCCATTGCATCAATTTCGTGCTTTGAGTTTAAACCAAGCTCTTTTTCAATAAGATTTTCAATTGGAAGTCCATGACAGTCCCATCCAAAGCGGCGTTCAACTCTTTTGCCTTTCATTGTCTGGTAGCGTGGAATAATATCTTTAATTGTTGATGGAATAAAATGTCCAAAGTGTGGGAGTCCTGTAGCAAACGGAGGGCCATCATAAAAAACAAAGTCCTCTGCCCCTTCTCTCTGGCTTACTGATTTTTTGAAAATATCATTGTCCTGCCAGAATTTTAAAACTTCTTCTTCCTGTTTAGGAAAATCAACCTTTGTATCAACGGGTTTGAAACTCATATATGCTCCAAGTTTATATATATTTTTAATCAAATTATTATGCCATAAAATGGGAAAAAATTCTACTATTAATGATTCTTGATTTTTCTAAAAAAAAAGATATTTATGTTTGAGTTTGTTCCCTCCCGTGGAAAAAGCCTTCGGTCAACTGAGAAACTTGTCCTCAGTCTTTTTTCACTCCGGTCACAAACTCAATATGCATTTATTGTTTTTTTTTCAAAAAAAATCATTTTTAGTACATTTTGACCTTTTTGTTGATAAATATGATTAAAACCTTTATAATAATACTAAGGTGGAAGGAACAAATATGAGTTTTTTTAACAGACGGAATGAGATAATTCCAATTTTCTTTGCTTCGGATAATAATTATGCGCCTTACCTGGCAGTAGCTATAAAGTCGCTGCTTGCAAATGCTTCAACAGATTATTTTTATAAAATACATATTCTTACAACAAATCTCGACAAAGATTTAAGTGCCAGAATCAAAAATCTTGAAACTTCTAATTCTAAAATAGAAATTGTAAGTCTTGCACAGGAAATTGAACATATTAAACATCGTTTTCATATGCGTGACTATTATTCAATTGAAACTTATTACAGATTTTTTATTGCAGATATGTTCCCGCAGTATGACAAGGTTTTATATTTAGACTGCGACATTACTGTTCTTGGAGATATTTCAAACCTTTATCTTACAAATATTTCTAACTTCCTTGTTGGAGCTGCACAGGAACAGGTAATGGCTCACTACAAGGTTTTTGGTGATTATGTAGAAAAGGTTTTGGATATTAAAGTAAAAAATTATTTTAGTGCCGGTGTACTTTTAATAAACACAAAGCTTTTCCGCGCATACAATATTCAGATGAAATTCTTTAAGCTTATGTCAGAATTCAAATTCCGCGTAACACAGGATGAAGATTATCTTAATGTTTTGTGTAAGGATAAGGTAAAGAAAATAAGCATTGGCTGGAACAAGCAGCCTTTTGAAGAAACTGGTTTTGATGACATTGATCTTCAGCTTATTCATTACAACCTTGGATGGAAACCATGGCATTATGAAAATGTTCTTTATGAAGAATATTTCTGGGAATATGCAGCTCAGACAGATTTCTATGAACAGATCAGAAATCAGTTAAAGAGCTTTACAGATGAAGATCGTCAGAAAGATAAAGACGGCTTTGAAAATCTTAAGCTTCTTGCTATTGAAGATATCAATGATCCTTGCAATTACCGCAACAGTAAATACAAAAATCAGAATTACCTTGCCAAGGGTCTTAACACATTTGCAGGACTTCCATACATCAAAGGAATATACAGATTTGTTGGTTCACAAGGACGTAAGTTAGTTTATGAGTACACAAAACGTAGAGAAAGACAAGAGTAGATTAATCGTACTTGAGCGAATTGCCGAGTACGAAAAAAAAGGCTGGTTTTCAAAAGACGTAGAAGATGATCCTCCTACAATTCCTCTTACTCCCGATAAGGTTGATTATCTTAACAAAAAGCTTAAAAACAAAATTGCAACCTTCTTTGTAAATATTGTTGCAGTTCGTTTTATTAAAAATCTTGTAAAAACAGGCCAGATGGTCATTAAAGATATCAAGGGAATTGAAAATTATGAGGCTGTACAGGATAAAGGTTTAATCATTACCTGTAACCACTTTAATGCCTTTGATAATTTTTGTGTTCATTATGCACTTTTCCCGTATCTGTATAAAATCGGCGGAAGACGTTTGTATAAGGTAATCCGCGAAGGTAACTTTACAAATTTCCCTGGCCTTTACGGATTTTTCTTCCGTCACTGTAATACACTTCCGCTTAGTGCAAACTTTTCTACAATGAAGCTTTTTCTTTCTGCAATGAAGACACTCCTTGTACGCGGAGAGAAAGTTCTTGTTTATGCAGAACAGGGCATGTGGTGGAATTACAGAAAGCCTCGCCCACTTACCTCGGGTGCTTTTAAGTTTGCAGTTGAAGCTAATGTACCTGTTCTTCCGGCATTTATCACAATGGAAGATACAGACAAAATTGGTCCTGACGGATTTCCGATTCAGGCATATACATTAAACTTCCTGCCTGCAATTTTCCCTGACCCGAACAAATCGGCAAAAGAAAATGCAGAAGAAATGAAAAACAAAAACTACGAAGCATGGAAAAAATGCTATGAGGATTTCTATAAGATTCCTTTGACATACACAACGGAGAAATAAATGGCACTTTATCTTATTTCAATAATTGGCGGCGACCTGCTGATTTTTATTTTGAACTTTTTCCTTAATCCAAATATCGAGCTTATTCCTCTTATTATAGGCTGTGCTGTTGCTCCAGTTGCGCTTATTGCCTGGGATGGAGTAATTGCTACATTTATTCGCCGAGCACTTCCAAACAAATGGTACGACTACAAGGTTGAATGGCGTAAGGTTTCTGATAAAGAATGTAAGTTTTATGATTTCCTTCGCATAAAGTCATGGAAAGATAAGGTTCTGGAGCTTGGTGTTTTTACTTCGTTCAGCAAAAAGAAAATTGAAAACCCTAGAAGCCGTGAATATCTTGAACAGTTTATTCTTGAATGCAATTACGGATGGTCAATTCATCTTTGGAATTCTATTCTTGGTTTCGCAGTTATTTTCTGCTATCCAAAGGCATTCTGGCTCCCTGTTGCTTTACCTGCATGTATAATCAATTTTGTATTGGGAATGCTTCCGTTTATGATTCTTCGCTACAATCTTCCTAGACTTCATAGAACAAGAGACATTGTAGAAAAGCGTGAATCAAGAAGTTCTACTCCCCAGGAAAAGTCGGAAGCTTCACAGGAAAAATAGGTTCCGGGTCCGGTTTACGGCGGGCATTTGCTTCTTTAATAATCTGCATTAAATCCTCAAATGTCTGCTTGTCGGTAACCCGTGTAAGATATGGTTCGTCGTTTAATATAAGAACTGTTTTATCACTGTTATAAATAATATTCTGATTTTCTTTGCTGAAGGCCGGTTGTGTGTTTCTGATTTTTTTACTGCGGCCATTTACACTTGAATAATTTGTTCCTTCTGCAAAAAGATGTTTTGGAACCATAAAAGTGTCGTCTTTGTATTTGAAAGTTACAAGTGAAGTTTCATAATCCATGTCTGTAAGCCAGTAGCGGACATCGTAGAACTTATCATCTTGCATTATTAAAAGACTAATATTTTCGTCTGCAGGCTGACTGTTCAAAATAAAACCATCCGAATGCTGCCAGCCGCGGTAAAGACTGTAACTTAAGCTATCAGATGTCAGCGAACCAATGGCGGTCCCTGAGCCTGTTGAAGGGTTTATATCATATTTTGTATACATATTAACATAAATTTTATCATCAATGAGTGCAAATGAAGTTGTGTTTGAATAATGTTTTGAATAAGTTATTGAAAGCTGCCAGGCATCAGTTACGTCAGGCAATTCATTTATAGTAAACGGAATAACTTCGGGATCTTTATGAGTTGCAGCGTTTCTTGTGCGTGGTTCTTTTTCAGAATACTCTACAGGTTCTGCTGCCCTGTCATAATACCAGCCGTAATATTCCTTAAGAATGATTACAAATTCAGGATTTCCATCGTCTGCGGCATTTTCAAAGAAAATAAATCTGTCCTTGCCTTCCCAAATTCCCTGTAATTTCGCTGGGATTTCTTGAGAAAACACAGGAAAGATTAATGCTAAAAGCAGAACAATTAAAAATCCTTTTTTCATGTATATAGATTATCGGTGAGTTTTAGTTTATACTTTATGTATGACTTATCTTGCAAAACTTGGTGAACTTACACTTAAAGGTTCTAATATTCAGGAATTCGAAAATCTCTTACGCCACAATGTTTCTAAATGCCTTGAAGGTACCGGCTGCCGTTCTATTTTGCGTGCAGGCCGTCTTTATATTGAATGTGAAGATGATAAGGCTACGGAACTTGGCCCTAAGATTGAGTTTATGCTTAATCATCTTATTGGAATTACAGGCTGGGCAAAATGTGAAGTTTGCGAAAAGGAGCTGCAGGCTATAAGCGATACTGCTTTTAAAGTTGCAAAGACTCAGACAGAAGCAGGTGCTAAAACTTTTAAAATTGATTCACGCCGTTCAGATAAGGGATTTCCTTTGAACTCATACCAGCTTAGTTGTGAGGTTGCCGGCCCTATAGAAAGTCTTATGAAAGTTGATGTTCATAAGCCTGATTGTGTTATTTATATAGAAGTTCGCGAAAAGGTTTTTGTGTATTGTGATAATAACAGCGGATGTCGAGGCCTTCCGGTTGGTTCAAGTGGCAAGGGATTGCTGCTTCTTTCTGGTGGATTGGATTCTCCGGTTGCAGGCTACAGAATGCTCCGCCGCGGTATGAAGATTGAATGCTGTTATTTCCACTCCTACCCTTACACTTCTGAAGAAGCAAAACAGAAGGTTGTTACACTTGGACAAAAGCTTGCTTATTACGGAATACAAACTTATTTGAATATAATTCCTTTTACAGATGTTCAGATGCGTATAAAGGAAAAAGCACCTGAAGCCTGGTCTACTTTGATTTTGCGCGTGTGCATGATGAAGGTTGCAAATCTTTTAGCAAACCGCTGCAATGCAAAATGTATTATTACCGGAGAAAGCGTTGGACAGGTTGCAAGTCAGACTGTTGAAAATATGACAGTTACAGAGCACTTTTCTGAGTTCCCGATGATGCGTCCATGCTGCGGTTTGGACAAGGAAGAAATTATTAAAACTGCAGAAGAAATTGATACTTACGAAACTTCAATTTTACCATACGAAGACTGCTGCGTTTTGTTCAGTCCGCGCCACCCTGTTTTAAGAGGCAGAGTTGAAGATGCAGAAAAGATTTACGCAGAGCTTGAAGTTGATGATTTAATTAAAAAGGCTTACGAAGAAAGAGAAATAGTAAAACTTACATTTGGGGAAGAACCGGAGTGGAAATGTAAAAATGACTAAGGAAGAGAAAACTTTAATATACGATTTACTCAAAAAAGCAGATGCAAATATCAGCGGGTTTACAAGTGATGGTTTTAAAGGGGAAGTTGAATTTGTGGATGACGCTGTTGGGCATGAACCAGCTGTGGTTCCTGACTCGACTGTGGTTCCTGACTCGACTGTGGTTCCTGAGGCTCTCGAAGGACCACAATCTGAACGCCCTTCGACAAGCTCAGGGCCCCCGGATAGTTCAGCAGCCACGGATAATTCAAGTAACACAAGTGCCCTCACCCTCACAGACCTATATGCAAAAATAACCCGCTGCACCAAGTGCCAGCTGGCACGAACACGCAACAACGTTGTTCCTGGTGAAGGCGTTGAAAATCCTGATGTGCTTGTAATTGGTGAAGGACCAGGTTATGACGAGGATATGTCCGGTAGACCATTTGTTGGCAAGGCAGGAGTTCTGCTCGATAAAATGCTTGCAGCAATTGAACTTGACCGTAACAAAAACTGCTACATTGCAAATATCGTAAAATGCCGACCGCCTAATAACCGTGATCCAGAACCGGAAGAACAGTCAACCTGCTTTGCATTTTTGCAGGCAGAGCTTCATATTTTAAAACCTAAAATGATTTTGTGTATGGGCAGAATCGCTGGTCACAAAATGCTTGATACACAAGAATCATTAAACAAGCTGCGCGGTCAGATTTTTGATTACAATGGAATACCTCTTATGGTCACATATCATCCTAGTGCACTTTTACGCGATCAAAGTCTTAAGGCACCGGCCTGGCAGGATCTTAAAACCTTTAAGAAAAAGCTTGATGAAATTAGGAGCAAATGATTTATCTTGAAATTATCCTGAACCTTCCAATAAATCAGGGCTTTACTTATTCCTATACTCCTCCGCAAGACGAAAAACCTGAGCTTGTACCGATGATTGGTAAGCGTGCCGAAATCATGTTCGGTAATAAAAAAACAGAAGGCTTTATTATTTCTATTTCAGATAAAATTCCTCCAACCTGCACAGTTGATGCTTCTAAAATAAAACCAATCAGACGAGTTATTGATAAAGAGCCGCTTTTTGGCGAAGAGCTTATAGAAATTGCAAATTGGATAAGCCGTTATTATTTGTGCACTCTTGGCGAAGCAGTTTTTTCTATGATTCCTTCAGGCAGACGCGAAACTGCAGCAGGAGGCTTTGGCTTTGAAGATGAAATTGCAAGTACGCCTAAGAATGAACTTTCGGATGAACAAAGAAAATGCGTAGAAGAAGTGCTTAGTTCTGGTAAAAAATATCATTACATCTACGGGCCGACTGGTACCGGTAAAACAGAAGTCTTTCTTTCACTTGCAGAACGCATGCTGCAGGATGGCAAGGGTGTAATTTATCTTGTTCCTGAAATCGGGCTAACCGGTCAGGTTGTTCAGGCTGTAACACAACGATTTGGAAAAACTGCTGCCGTACTTCATTCAGGACTTACACCTTCACAACGGCTTAAAGAATGGAACCGCATAATGCACAAGGAAGCACGAGTAATTGTTGGTGCACGTTCTGCTGTATTCGCGCCTGTTCCGGAACTTGGACTTATAATCATTGATGAAGAACATGACGGCTCATATAAATCAGGAAATAATCCACGTTATCATGCACGCCAGGTTGCAATGCACCGCTGCTCTAATTTAAAAATCCCTCTTATTATGGGTAGCGCAACTCCAAGTGTAGAAGCCTGGTATGGAATGAAACAGGGAACTATTGTACGCCACACTTTAACAAAACGACTTGCCGGTGGAGAGATGCCGCATATCTCATGTATAAACCTAAGGAACTATCGTACAGAAGGTTCAATTTCTGAACCGCTTGAAAAACAGATTCACAGTGTTCTTGAACGAGGTCATCAGGTAATTTTGTTTTTGAACAGACGAGGCTTTACTCATTTTTTCAGCTGCAATCAATGCGGCTACGAACTTGTATGTAAAAACTGTTCCGTTCCACTAACCTACCATAAAACAGAAAACAGATTAAAATGTCATTACTGCGGCTGGTCAATTACTCCGCCTCAAAGCTGTCCTCAGTGCGGCTCTGTAGATATTGGATCAAGCGGTTTTGGTACTGAATACATAGAAGCAGAAACAAAAGCAAAGTTTCCTAATGCAAAGATTGTGCGACTTGATACTGATGTACTTAAAAACAAGGAACAGCTTCTTACAACTCTGGAAGATTTTAAAAACGGCAAATACGACATAATGCTTGGAACTCAGATGGTTGCAAAAGGCCTGAATTTCCCGAAGCTTGAACTTGTTGGAGTTATACTTGCAGATGCAGGCCTTCATATGCCGGACTTCCGTGCCGGAGAAAGAACCTTCTCGTTAATTACTCAGGTAGCCGGTCGTGCAGGAAGATATTTTAAAGACGGAAAAGTAGTTGTTCAAACTTACAGTCCTGAACTCCAGCCGGTAAAATATGCCTGCCATAATATGATAGAAGATTTTTATAACTACGAGCTTGAGCAGCGTCAGTTTATGGAGTTCCCGCCGTTTTCACGCCTGTTGCGGCTTGTATTCCGCAGTTTCAACAAAAATGAAGCAGAAGCAACAGCAGCAGATGCAGTTCGTATTTTGCAGGAAAAGAAAGTTCGCGGGGTTGAAGTAATAGGCCCGGCAGAATGCCCGATTGAAAAAATAAACTCATCGTGGCGCTATCAGATTCTCTTAAAATCAAGTTCAGTAGTCCCGCTGCAGGCAATGGCACGTAGTCTTTTACAGGACTACACCCACAGCCAGAATGTATATATAGAATATGATGTTGACCCGGTGAGTCTTTTGTAACACCACCGTCATTGCGAGCGAAGCGTGGCAATCCAGTTACATATATGCATTTTGATATGTGGATTGCTACGTCGCTTCGCTCCTCGCAATGACGGGGTTTATATGTGTCTGCGTACACCATCAAATTTTATTTTATACAAAAACAGGCCTGTTGGTGGTGCTGTTACACCCGCTTTTGTACGATCTTTAGAATCCAGAATCTTTTTCATAGAATCATCAGGTGCACCAGTTTTATCAAGATTAATCAAAGTTCCGGTAAGGGTTCTGACCATCTTCCACAAAAACGCATTTGCTTCAATTTCAAAAACAAGCAGTTCCTGTCCCCAGATATATTTCTGCATAAAAAAACGTGCGCCGTCGATGTAACGGTTTGTAGACACACTATCATCCCCGCTTGCAGCAAAAGATGCACAGTCAATTTCACCTTTTAAACATTCACAGTATTTATTAAGCCGTTCCATATCAGGTTCATAATTCGGAACAAACCACGAATACCTTGCATTATTTGCAGGAACAGATTCCCCAAGGCTTATAAAATATCTGTACATTCTGCTTGTTGCAGATTTTCTTGCATTAAAATCTTCCGGCACTTCACATGACTCAAGAATGCGGACATCATCCGGCAAGAACGCATTCAATGCACGAACAAAGTTTTCTGCAGGAATAGAATCAATTGGTGTATAAAAGTTTGCTGCCTGACCAAGTGCATGAACTCCACTGTCTGTGCGGCCTGAGCCATATAGAGTAATTTTTTCTTTGTGTAATTTTTCGAGTGCTTTTTCTACTTCGCCCTGAACAGTTCTGTTTGCTTCACCGCCGTCTTTATCGTCCTGACGCTGCCAGCCGCAGAAATCTGTTCCGTCGTAAGAAATTGTTAAAAGAATATTACGCATTACAAATCATCATCTTTGAGCTCTTTTGTAAGGTTATCGTAAAGATTCCTTGCATGCTCAAGCAGAGGTCCAGGTTTATTTTTAGAAGATTTACCAAGACCAAAAATTCGCGCAATTGCAGTTTTAGATTCGCTCAGCTTTTTAAGACGAAGCTGAATATCATCATGCTGACCGTATTTAAATTCAAGAAGTCCACTCAAATAAACAACGCCGTCCCAGCCATAGTTTTTATCCATATCGGGACCAAAGTTATTTAAGGTAGAACATTTTTCTGTACGTTCCTGCTCGTTCACCAATGCCTGCTGGTAAAAGAATAAAGCCTTGCGGTAGAAAACCTGAGACACATAATCATAATTGTGATCTGTACAGGCATCATCAATTTCTTTTGTAAGCCATGCAAGACGAAGCGAAATGATTGCCTTTTTCAAAGTTGGAAGCATATCGGCATCGCAAAGATCATAAGTCTGTAAAGCCATATAATACATTGCAGCGCCATCATAAATTGAACGTTCTTTTTTAAGATTAAAATATGGGAATATAGTTTCTGTTGCTTTTTTACGCTTTTCGTAGTTGTCGTAAATTCTGTCTGCAACATCCTGATTTTTTATAGTTGTAAAATCGCTCCACAAAAAAGCTGTATAACAGTTCGGGCAGCAGCCTACTTCATAAATAAGCGGATATACCTTTCCGTATTTTGCAGAAGGAATATAATCACGATGAAGCTCATCACTAAGATTACCTGCGTTCATACGTCCGTTACCGCTTCTCATAATTTCACGGTCAAATGCTTTTTTGCAGACAGGACAATTACACTTATCTTTTGACCAATACGAGATTGAAGCTTTTTTTTCGGGAACAGCAGATTTACTCTTTGATGATGAATAGGCCATAAAACACCTCTACTTTATTTTTACACAATTTTTATTTTTTTTCTATAATTACTACGGCAATTGCATTATTTCTTTCATGACTTAACGAAACATGAAGAATACAATCCCCGAAGGTCTTCTTTAAAATCTGTTCTGCAGATCCTTGCACTTTTAAAACAGGCTTTCCGTTCGGCTCGCTTTTTATATAAACATCACAAAGATTAAAGCCTGTAATGCCGGTACCCAGTGCTTTACCAAAGGCTTCTTTTGCGGCAAAACGCGCAGCATAATGTTCCTTTTGAAAAGCAATATTCGGATTATTACATTTTTCTTCTTTATTGAAAAATCTGTCGATCATTTCCGGTTTTTCAATCCACTTAAGAAATCGTTCAACAGTTGTCATGTCTACACCCAATCCGCAAATCATTCGCTTATCCCCACACCTTCATTATTTTCTTCATTATCCAAATGTTCAACAACATTTATATGAATAGTTTCTTCCGGAGTTGAAATCAAAGTAAAATATCCCGGAATATTATAAACTACAGGAACATCATATTCGCCAGGTTCTGTAATATGTGCCAGATCAATTGTTATAAATCGTTTACCAGGAGTATATTCTTCGAGCACAGGCATTGAACCTTCAAGGATTACCCACATTTCAGGTATTTCATCTTTAATATAAAGCTTATCATTTAACGAAAGAACAGTTACCGGAATATTTTCAATTGTTCTTTCCATCTGTTTAGGCTCTACCATAAGAGTAACTTTAAAAGGTCCGGTTTCTTTTACAGATAATAATTTATTTATAGATTTATATTCAGTTTCAAATACCGATTTTTGTGTAAGTCCTGTAACATCAATTTTGTCGAGGTAAACTTTCTTTGTATTTTCAATAACAGATTCAGGTCCTGTAACTTCTACAAAAGCCGGCTCTATTGAAATGTCTGTAATTTCATATCCGTGTTCAGGCTCACCTACTATAGAAGCTTCAAGCGGAATATATTTCAAATCTTTTGTTTCAACTTTGATTTTTATATATTCAGGCTTTACCTTAATTTCAAAAGGATCAAAAGCCATAATCTCATCTGCAATATTTACTTTTACCGGAAGATTATATTCACCGTTTTTAGAAATATTATTTAAGTTAACATAAGCATTAAGCTGGTTTGAATGAACGGAACTTATTTCTTCTGTATTAGCGCGTACAACTACAGTTACAGTCGAAGTATAATCCCCAGTATGCTGAACAAGACCTTCTTCAACTATTGTAAGCGGAATTACGAATGAACGTTTTTCTGTTAATGAAGCCTGATGGAATAAATACAGCGCAATTGCAAGAATGAGACAACAAACTTTTACAGGCCAGTTAAAGAGGATTTTCTCAAAGAATCGGTTTGCTTTCATCTATTGTATCCTCTATGTTTTTGGCTTCGGGTGGTAATTCAAGAAGTTTTTCAAGAATCTTTGTAAGTTCGTTCATATCTAAGTCGTAATTTAATTTTGAATCATAAGCAAGACTGATTGCTCCTGTTTCTTCTGAAACAACAAGAACAACAGCATCAGATGCTTCTGAAAGTCCAAGGGCAGCACGGTGTCGTGTACCAAATGTCTTTTTAATATTGTAGTCTTCACTAAGTGGAAGGAAACAGCCTGCAGCTAAAAGTTTTCCGCCTTGAATAAAGCAGGCACCATCATGAAGCGGAGTGTCTTTTCCAAAAATTGTAACAAGCAAACTTGAAGAAAGGTCTGCATTTAATTTAGTTCCCGACTGCATGTAATTTTCAAGCTTTGTATGTCTTAGGAAAACTGCAAGCATACCGCGTCGTTCTTTAGAAAGCATTTCGGCTGCAGTAAGAACAGCATCTACATATGTATGCTTTGAACGCGAACCAAATGCGAACCATCGGCTTTGACCAATTTTCAAAAAGATTTTTCTGATTTCTGGCTGGAAGATAACTGCAAATGCAATAACAAGTCCAGGAGCCAAAATGCGAAGAATCCATAAAATAGTATTAAGTTTTAAAAGTTCTGCAACACCGTATGCTAAAAAAACAATAACTGCTGATTTTAATAATTGTAAACTATTTGATTTTGTAACAAAGTCATATGCCTTATATAGTATAAAAGTTAGAGCGGCAATATCGAGAATCGGGCGGATAAAATCATAAATGTATAATAGTTTATTAAATATTTCCATATCTGCGGTCCCTGAGCTTGTCGAAGGGATACTTTATTATAACACACTATTATAAAAATTTCATCACTTTTAATGTGTCAATTGCTTCAGAAACATCATGAACTCTGATAATTTTTGCACCTTTTTGAACAGAAATTATGTCTGCAGCGAGTGTTCCTGCTAGCCTCTGGTGAACTTCGCGGCCTGTAATTTGACCAATACTTGATTTTCTTGAAAGTGCCATTAAAGTTGTAAAACCTGTTGCAGCAAGCTTTTCTGTATTTTTTATTGCATCAACATTCTGTTCAAAAGTTTTACCAAAGCCAATACCAGGGTCAATTATGATTTTTTCTTGCGGGATTCCAGTCTTAAGACATCTGTTTGCCTGAGCTGTAAGATATTCAACAATTTCTTTAGAACCGCCCGAAGTATGATGCATTACAATTACAGACACTCCAGCGTTTTTGCAAAGTTCAAGTTCCTCATCTGTAAACTCACCAACATTGTTTATAATGTCTGCACCATTTTCTATGGCAGCTTTCATAACTTTTGTTTTTGTTGTATCAATAGAAACTATAACATCTGATTTTTTTCTGAGTCCGCAAAGCAAAGGAATTACTCTTTCTATTTCTTCCTCATCGCTTACCGGTGTAAAGCCAGGCCTTGTAGATTCTCCGCCAATATCAATTATCTGAGCACCCTGCTCTACAAGTTCAAGCGCACGTTCAAGTCCACCGCGGCTGCCGTCATAAAAAGAATCGGGAGTTGCATTTACAATTCCCATTACAAAAGCCGGAAGTTCAGTCGTGATTTTTTTATTGCCAAAGGTTAACTCAAGCATTTGAAAGTCCTTTTATTGCAGCAGCAATCTGCTTTGGAGAAAGACCGGCATCTTCAAGAATCTGGGTGCGGTTTCCATGACTGTAATATTTATCCTGGAAAGCAAGGATTTTAGTTTTAAGATATTTATTCTTTGCAAGAACTCCAGCCAGATGTTCGCTAATTCCACCGGTCTGAACTCCGTCTTCTACAAAAAGTACACCTTTATACTGAGTTGCAAGCTGCACAAAACATTCTTCATTAAATGGCTTAATAAATCGCATGATGTAAATATCTGTTTTAATTTTCTTTGCCGAATCTTCTGCACACGCAAGTCTTACTTCTTCATACATGCTGCCTGTTGTAACAACAAGATATTTATTTTTTACAGCCTTTCCGTCTGATTCAATTAATATGCCTTTTCCTGTTTTTGCTTTCTGTGAAAATTCCGGAAGTTCTTCAGGACAATATGCTTTAGGATAACGGATAACAACAGGTCCTTTTGCCATAACTGCATATTCAAAACAAATCTTAAGATCCTGAGCACTTACAGGGCTTAGTATTTCAATTCCAGGAACCGGACGGAACAATGCAATATCAAATAATCCCTGATGTGTAACACCGTCATTTGGAACAACACCTGCTCTGTCTAAAATAAAAATACAGTGTGATTTTTGAAGTGAAATATCGTGAATCATCTGGTCAACAGAGCGCTGAATGAATGTAGAATAAATACATACAACAGGAAGCATTCCACCGCGGGCCTGACCACCCGCAAAAGTAACTGCATGCTCTTCTGCAATACCAACATCAAAAAAGCGTTCGCGATATTTTTTACTGAATTCCGAAAGTCCTGTTCCCTGTGCCATTGCAGCAGTAATTGCAGTGATTTTAGGATTTTTTTCTGCCTGCTCTAAAATTATATTGCTGAAAGCCTGAGTGAATGTAAGCTTATCGTCTTTTGCAACTGAACCGTCTTCTACATTAAAAGGTCCTACTCCGTGATAATTTTCCGGATTAGTTTCTGCAGGAGCGTAGCCCTTTCCTTTTTTTGTAACAACATGAACTACAACAGGTCGTGAAAGATTTCTAACTTTTCTAAGTTCGTTTTCGAGTATCTGTTCGTTGTGGCCATTAAGAGGACCAACATATTCAAAGCCAAGATCTGTAAAAAGATTATTAGCAAGTAAAAATCCTTTGAGCGAGCGCTTAAAACGGAAAATAAATTTGTCCATGGGGCGACCAAGACTAGGCATTTTTTCTACAAGCTGTTCAACAAATGTATCTACTTTGTAACGGAATGACTGATATCCTTTTGTCATTGTAAGACGGCTTAAGTAGCGCGAAACAGCTCCTGTGTTATGGTCAATAGACATTTGGTTATCATTAAGAATTACGATTAAGTTTTTTCGCATCTGACCGGCATTTGAAAGTCCTTCAAAAGCCATGCCGCCTGTAAGAGCACCGTCTCCTAAAACTGCAATAACCTTTCCGTCTTTTTTGTTAAGATTCCATGAAGTGAGTAAGCCAAGAGCCGATGAAATTGAAGTTGAAGAATGTCCGTTTATAAAAAAGTCATGTTCGCTTTCTTCTGAATTTGTAAAACCCGAAATACCATCTTTCTGGCGGAGTGTATTAAACTTATCGTAACGGCCTGTCAAAAGCTTGTGGGCATAACACTGATGACTTACATCATAAATAATTGCATCATTTGGGGAATCAAATACTCTGTGAAGTGCAATTGTTAATTCAACTATTCCAAGATTACTTGCAAGATGCCCGCCGTTTGTTCCTACAGTTTTAATTATAGTTTCGCGGATTTCTGCTGCAAGCTCTTTGATTTGCTTTTGAGAAAGATTTTTTATATCTGAAGGTGAATGAATATTTTCTAACATATTAACAAAAAAGGGGCTGTCTAAAAAGAACAGTAATCACATTCTTTTTAGACAGCCCCTTAATTAAACACAAGCTGTCTCGACCTAAAAACTACTTGCTCTTATGTCGATTTCTTCTAAGCATCTTCTTACGCTTATGTGTCGCCATCTTCTGGCGCTTTCTTTTCTTACCACAAGGCACGATGGCACTCCTA
>JAFZLJ010000154.1 GCA_017551545.1 Treponema sp.
AATCTTATCACAAAGAAAAGCTGCTTTATTTATGATAAGGCGGCGGACTGTCCGACCTGGAAGATGTTTCTTCTTCAGATTTTTGATAAGGATATGCAACTGATCCGTTTTATTCAGAAAGCCTGCGGTTATGCTTTGAGCGGCGATGTGAGCGAACAGTGTCTTTTTATTTTATGGGGAACTGGCGCCAACGGTAAGTCTACTTTTTTGAATGTGCTGCTTCAGCTTTTTGGAGACTATGGTACAAGCACTGGTATTGAAACTTTTACAAAGAAGAATAAAGAACAGAGTAACGACCTGGCACGTCTTAAGGGGTCAAGGCTTGTTACGACAAGTGAGCTGGAACAAGGGAGCCCGATGAGTGAAAGTCTTATTAAAAGTGTTACAGGAGAGGATTCTTTGACGGCGCGTTTTTTATACGGCGAGTATTTTTCTTTTAAGCCGACCTTTAAGATTTTTATGGCGACTAATCATAAGCCGAAAATCCGGGGAGCTGATAATGGAATCTGGCGGCGCATAAAGATGATTCCTTTTAATGTGACTATTCCTCCTGAGCAGAGGGATAAAAAGCTTACGGAAAAACTGATTGCGGAAAATGCCGGAATTTTGAACTGGCTTATTCAAGGTTATGCGATGTGGAAAAAAGAAGGTCTTGAAGAGCCTGCTGCGGTTCGTCAGGCTAATGAGGAGTATAGAATGGATATGGATGCAGTTGGAACTTTTGTAAATGATTGTCTTGAGGTGGATGCTTCGCTGAGCTGGCGGCTTCCTACTAAGACGCTGTATGAAATTTATATTAAGTGGTGTGCTAAAAACAATGAGCGGGTTATGTCGCAGAAGTGGCTGGGACTTAGGATGAGCGAGAAAGGCTTTAAGAGGATGAGTTCGAATGGGATGAGGTTCTGGCTGGGGCTTGCGGTGAAGGCTTGCTGGCAGGTGGAAGAGAAAAAGAAGTGGTGATATGAGGGGCGCTCTCCGAAGCAAGAGGCATGGGGGCTGGACATCGGAGGGAGCTTTGGAGGCTGATTTACAAGCTTGGAAAATTTAGAAAATATTGGAGTTTATTGTTAATGTCGTTATTGTACCATCTGCAAAATCTAATTTAGTTAGAATTGGTGGTATAGCGCTATTAGTTACTTTATATGGGCGATATCTAATAGAAACTTGAACATCTTTATAACCACCAGGCATTCCATTATCCAAATCTAAAATAATTGACTGATTCTGTTTTACATTTAAATCAGAAAATTCATAACCTTCTAGAACAACTTTTAAAATTGTTATTTGACCTTTATTTACGATTTGAAGTTTTGGAAAATTATCTTTAGTTACTTTTGAAGATTCTGAAGCACCTGTAGATATATCTGAATTATTACTACAATTAATTATTGAAAAGCAAAGTATGAAAAATAGAAGACATAAAATAACCGATTTTCTCATAAATTCCTCCAAAGAGTTTTTATTTTTCTACATACTTACCGGCATAATCGAGAACACATTCACAGCCATATAATTTATGCTTATTTGCAAAACCAATACCAGCTGCATCAAAATCCTTATTCATAATATTCTTCCTGTGGCCACGACTTTTTACACCATCATCAATTAAAAGGGTAACGACAATTTCTCTAGCTGTTTTCGAGCCATAGGAAATATTTTCACCAGCTGTTTTATAAGAACCATATCGATTCATACGCTTAAATGGATCACTTCCATCTGTACCTGTATGACCAGTTTGGTCTGTAAGGCATTGTGTATTTGCATGGTCTTTTGCAGCCTGAGTTAAACCTTTTGAAGGATAAAGTAATGGAAGTTTCTTTTGTGCCTTCATATATTTTATACATTCATTTACGACTGTAACACCTTCATTTGTCTGCAAATTACCGCCATAGATTTTTCCATTAAATTTCTTAACTCGTGGTTCAATATAAAGTTCTGCATACTTTACTGGATTTGTACGAGCCATATTCATTTCAAGAATAACATCCTTTTCAATGTCATCCATGTAATCTGCATCTCTGGCAGTATCTAAAACAGATAAATCCCAGATTGTTGTATCGATGTTTTCACGCTTATATTTAGGAGCTGATATTTTTGTTCCTTGTTCTTCTTTTTTCTCTGTTTCTTTATCGTCTGAAAAAAGATTTGATATTGAATCCCCAAGATTATCAAGAGTTTCACAAGATGTAAAAATAAATAAGAATGAAAAAAATAAAACAGATAACTTTCTCATAAAAATTCTCCTTTAAAAGTAATAATACCATGAAATTTGGTAATTTCACAGAAAAAATCATAATTACAGATAACGCTTGTTATATTCTGTAATATCCAAGTTCAATTCATTAACCATTTCTTGAATATCATCATAAAGAACAGACCCCAGAACTTTATACGAGTTGTTTTCTGGCTTTATGATTTCTCCATTCGGATTCATCATTATATAAGACTGTTTCATATTTAATTCAAAAACTTTTTTTACAAAAGTTTTCTTATCATTTGTATTTATGAAACTCGTAAACTGTGAATCAGAAATACACATTTTCTCATTTCCTTCAAATGCCTGACATTTCAAGAATTTCCATTTATTAATTCCTAATTCAGCAGAGAGTAATAAATCTGAAAGCTGCTCCTCATAGTTTTCTGAGCAAACAACCGTATTAAGTTTTATTAAACATTTAGGATTAACTTTATGTATTTTTTTACAAGTATTAATTAATCTATCATTTGAAAGAACTTCTTGCTTATTGGTACAAGAACCGATTTTAATTTTGTTTTCATCATTTAAAGAATGTACCGATATACCAACCATATCCAGATTTGGAATTATTGATTCAATTATTTTATCTGAAAGTAAAAAGCCATTTGTAATAAGAGAAACAGACAATTTCTTAAATTTTGCATATTCAACAAGTTCTCTTATATTTGGATCTAATAAAGGTTCTCCACCTGCAAAATTAATTGAATCAAACAAACCGCATTCAGCAATTTTTGAAATAGCATGAAGCTGTTGAGAAGGACAAAGTTTTTTGTGTTCATATTTTGCAAAGCAAAAACGACAATGAAAATTACAAGCTTCTGTAATATGATAATTTAATTTTAACTTCTGCATAACAACCTCCTATAAACCAGCTTCCTTTTTAATTGTTCTTGAAATCACGCATGCTTTCTTTATGCCGGAACGACAATCGCCTGGTGTTCCTGCAATCTCAAAGCGAATATTTTTCCCATGAATTGGAAAATCGAAAATGTAATGTGTTCTTTTTCGAACAAACACAAATCCCATACTTTCGAGTTTCTTAATCATTTCTGGAGTTAATTTTTTGTATCCAGCCAACAGTGTTTTTAATTCTCTCTTTAGTCTTTCAAATTCAATTACAGACATAGAGACCTCCTTGAAATTATTTATGGATACAAAGATAAAGAAATTAGTTTCTGATTTTTAGGATGAAATTAAGACTTTTTTAAAACGTTATATTATAAAGAAATACAGAATTGAATTGATTTATATTTATACTATATACAAATCAATGGTATAATTAATTAATATGAATAAAACGGAAAAAGTAGAATCTTATGGATATCCTTCTCTTGGTTTAATTACTAAATTTTACAGAAATTGTATTGGTGATGAGCCTTTAATTCATATTGAAACATTTCTTGAAGAAAATGGTGACCATCCATATAAAGATAAAGGAAGTATAACAAAAGCCTGGGATAGATTATGTGATGAAACATATAGTACTTTTGAACTATATAAACCCGATTCCCAGGATGGATTAATATTTTTTGTTGATAGTTATTTCTATTTCATGAATAAAGAATACCAGTTGTCGTTACCATTAATAAAACTAATCAATTCAACTTTTTATTGTCTTTTTGATTTATTAAATGTACATCATGACCAACCAATTATGGTAGTTCCAGATATACCGACAAAAGAGATCTTAAAGACAGCAATTTTCAGTACCCTAATTAATTGGGCTTATGGAATAAAAAAAGACTTCAATAATTGGGAACATATTTTAGATTTTTATTTATCTGGAGATTTGAATTATTCAACTGTACTGCAGGGAATTAAAGAAGAAAAAAAACAAACTTGGGAAGAAATATATTCTGAATTAGATAATAAAGTTGAAAAAGAGAAAATCAAAGCAGATAAAGAAATTGCAGAGAGATTTGAAAATATCATAAAAGCTGCAATCCAAAATAACAAAAATCCAACCTGGTACAATTTTTGGATTTTATTTCTATGGGCGCCTGATGAATTAAATGAACAACTATTAGAAATTTATCTGTTAAATAATTATAAAACTTCTTTGAAAAATGTTTTTAATTTTACAGAAGATGAATTACAAGAAATAAAAAAAGATTTCCTTGAATACTTAAATGGGGCAGATGAAGAGGAGTTATTTAAAAAATATAAGCCAATAAATGATGAAGAAAGATTTGCAGCTGCAGAAACCTATTTAAAAGTTTTTTCTGTTCCTGAATTATATTTAAGAAAGGAAAAAACTATCTTTAATGATATAAAAAACACCCTTATTAAACAGGCCAAAGAAAATAATTACGAAATACAACATTTGTTTGACTTTTTTGAACCTTGGCTTTTTGGTTATAAAGCTGTGGCAGAAAGAAGATTTGGTGATGCTGAAAAATATTATAAACAAGCCTTTGATAATAAATATTTAGCTGGTGATTATATTTTGCCATTTTTGAAACAGGCTTTTGTTTTAGAACTTTATAATAATGGAAAATGGTCAAAAGCAACCCAAGCTGCTGAACTAGATACAAACAATACAAATCCTGTTTGCAAACAAGCTCAAATTTATTGGAATTATGGTTATGCACTTGGATTATTTGATAAACCAGCTACAGAAACTTTTTTGGAATCATTTAGAATATACCAAAACTTTTATAATGAATTTCCTCCAGAAATATTTGAACATCCTGATAATGTTAGAAAATTACAACTTCAAGACATTGCAACAGAAATAGGTATCTTTTTTAATGATGAAGAAATACCTGAACAAAAGTTGAACAAACTTTATAACTATATTTGCGACTATGAAGATGGAGACAAGGCATTAAACGAAAGAGTAAAACATCCATATTCAAACAAAGATGTAAATAATAAAGAAAACAGACTTTATACACCATTTTCTATTTGTGTATGTTTTGGCACAAAAAAAGAAGAGTTTCTTTCCTTGGCAGAAAAGTGGATTGATTATAAAAATCTTGAATTGGGAAAAAGAAACTTCAATAATTCCACGGCACTATTAGAAGCTATAACACAATACAATCATTTAAGGTTTATTGCAGATTCAAAGAATGATGCTTTAATAAAAAGATATAGAAAATTGATTTTTAAAATAATTGATAAATCAAATGTCAAAGATTTTACAGAAACCAAAATTCATAAAATTCATGTCTTACAAGTCGCAATCGATTCTTTTGATATTGAAATTGTAGAATCTTTGATAAATAAAGGATTAGATATAAATAATCTTGTTATTGATGCGGATGAGCTCTCTCCTTTGTATTATGCAATTAATCGAAAAGAGAGAATTAGATTCGGGTTTGATAATTTTAAAAAGAAACTTGAAGAGAATCCATATAACATTACATGGAATAATTTTGATATGCCTGGATTAACAGCTGGTGACAAGTCTATAAATCGTGAATTAAGAATCGGAAAAATTAATAATGTAAGTTTTGATTTTAAAGATACAATTATGAAAGCTTCATTTGAACAAATGTATGGAAATGAAAAGACATTTGCTATTCAAATACAAGAACTAGATAAAATTATTGAATATTTAATTAACAAGACAGATGATATTGATAAATATGAGAAATCTTTTGACCAGTATCAGGGAATAAATACTTTATTTTTAGCTGCAGAATATAATGATGTAAAACTTTGTGAATTGCTCTTAGAAAAAGGAGCCAGTCCAACTAAAAGTTTGGGAGAAACTTTATTATGTACTATTCCAAATAATTACGATTCTTATGACTATGTTTATTCATATAATAGTTTTATCTATCGTTTAATTTATTTTCATTCCTGGGATATGCTTGAAATATTTCTTTCCAAACATAAAGAAATGGCAAAAAAGAGTATGGAACCAAATGAATATGGAATTACACCAATAATATATTTCTTATATTGTACACGTACACTGGATAATGCTCAGGAATTAAGAAAAAAATATATTTCAATGTTTATTAAAGCAGGTGCAGATCTTAATCAGAAATCTATTCTGGGTAGTGCAAATCAAGTAATACAACTGCTTGAACAAAAAGTCAAATAAACTAATAAATCGGAATTACAAAACGATTTTCTTTTTCAAATGCCCATTGCACTTGCCAGGTTGTTCCTTCATATTGGTCTAAAAGAATAAAAGTCCAGGTATTAGCTGTAGGATAAAGTGTAAAACGGCCAATAATTTCCTGCTTATCAGCAGCAAGATTTTTATCACTTAATATTGAACCGCCGCGATTATTACCTTGAACATCATACTGGATAATCCACATTTTTCCTGTGATTGTATCTAACATAATATAGTTCCAAGCATTTCTTGTTTCAAATAAACGGAATGGAACTTTAGGATCTTGAAAAGCTTCTGTTTTTTCTGACTGTGCGAAACAATACGACAAAGAAAATAACAGTAATATTAAAAATATAGATTTTCTTTTCATTTATTTCCTCGATAATTCAAATTTTTCTATATTAATAATACAATAGATTTATAATTTTTCAACATTCGAACTTACCCCCGTGCCCCCAAGTGCGGCTGGCGCCTTTTATCCGTTCTGAAAGTAAAGCAGTGCCTGAACAGGAGTCTTTCTGGAAGTCAAAATATGCGTTCTAAAGAGCGCATGTTTGACAATTTGATTTCAAATGCGCTCTTTGTTTTCGTGCTTTTGGGATTTGCTTTAATACCATTGAATTACTTTGAATTGCTTATATTTTTATAAGTGCTCTTAGAGCGCGTTTTCATAAGAAATTAAAATAAATTTTATACGTAATATATAAATAAATGAAAATTACATGTGCTCTGCACATGCGCTCTTTGTATTTAAAGTCAGCAGATTAAATTTTTTAAGAAGTTTTTCTGACCGCTGCGCGCGCTCCCCCCGAAGTTTTTATTTTAGAGCGGCCATTGTTGGATTCCACTTTTTGAAGAGTTCAACCTGTTCAGGTGTAAGCTTATCTGGATAATCAGTCCAGAAATTGTAAACTGTTTCGCAGTCGAAACTGAAAAGAAAGGGGCCTTCCTCATCGACATCGATTCTGGTTGCTGACCAGATTGGATCTGATTCATCATTCTTGTAAAAATCGTATCCGTTTTTCTCTATGTGGATTTCTTCCGGTTCTTCAAAAATATCCATGGTTTTATTATAAGGCATAATCAACGAAAACTAAAGTTATCACGGAGCGAAGACTGCTTTTCAAATCCAAGCGTCTGCGAAGCAGTCGCAAACTTTTGAAAGCTGTCTGAGCGGAGTTTTGGAAGATGATTTTTTTCCTGGAAGAAATCAATTTGTCCGAAGGACTTCATCAGGGCATTTTCATTTTTCACGAGGCACACGGAAGGAGCAGTCTTGCTTCAAACACAAGGGCGCGAAGCGGCCATAACTTTTGGCAAGGCTGCGACTGAAGATGGAAGAATCATCGGCCCGCTAAGCGGCGGGAGCGCAAGGACGCGCGACCAGAGCGACCTGTGTATGAGGCATATTCATTTTGGAAGATGAAATACAACGGCGGAAGGGGCGGCAACATGGATGTTGCCGCCTTGCCGATTGAGCACAGGGGTGGCGCTTGCGACAGCCCTGTGCGATTGAGGCAATCTTTCCTACACAAAGATATATCCCCACAGCCGACACTTGTAGAACCAACTGAGCATCTAAAAAAGCGGGACAACTGTAATGTTGAGTAAAAAGGGTGCCCCCCTGTCCCCCCCAGCTTGAATAACATTCTTTATTTTTTTGGGAGGGGGGTGAAGAGGGGG
>JAFZLJ010000155.1 GCA_017551545.1 Treponema sp.
AAGCTGCTCCGTTTTGGCAGAAAGTGCATTTGTGAGCTCTGAACATTTATTGCGCAGAGCAGCATTTTCGCCTTCAAGCTGTTTGATTTTTTCAACAGCGCTTTCAACCTTTTGTTCTAACAATTCAACCTGATCGAGTGATATCATATTTTTTCTTCCTAAGCCTTAAGTGCGTTCTTAGCAGCTTCTACAACTGCCTTGAAAGCAACTGGATCTTCAATAGCCATATTAGAAAGAGCCTTGCGGTTCAATTTAATACCTGCTTTGTTTACTCCGTTGATGAACTGTGAGTATGTAATTCCTTCTTCACGAACAGCAGCGTTAATACGAGCAATCCACAAAGAGCGGAATTCATGCTTACGGTCACGGCGGTCAACATATGCATGACCAAGTGCCTTTGTTACAGCATCTTTTGCTGGCTTGTAGTTTGATTTTCTGTCGCCACGGAAGCCCTTAGCAAGCTTCAAAATCTTTACACGGCGATTCTTTCTTTTTGTTCCGTCTATCGCTCTTGACATAGTCTTCTCCTATTAACCATAAGGAAGCATCTGCTTTCTGATCTTCTTTGCGTCTGCTTCATCTACATAACCTGCTGCGCGCAAGTTTCTCTTTCTTTTAGGAGAACGCTTTGTCAAAATATGACGAAGGTTCTGCTTCTTGTGCTTAACCTTGCCAGTACCAGTAAGAGAGTATCTCTTGGCAGCTGACTTTTTAGTCTTCATTTTAGGCATTTTTAAACCCCTTATTTTGCGGCTTTTGCTGAGATTGTCATTGACATGTTTCTGCCGTCCATAGCAGCAGGCTTTTCAATGTTGTACGCCGAGGTAAGTCGCTTTAACACCTCATTCAGAACTTCAAAGCCGAGCTCTGTGTGAGCAAGTTCACGTCCGCGGAAACGGATTGTGACTTTAACCTTGTCACCCTCGTCCAGAAATTCCTGTATATGTTTGGCCTTAGTATCCAGATCTCCGGAGCCTATTTTAGGCTGCATGCGGATTTCCTTAAGCTTCAATACCTTCTGATTCTTCTTGGCGTCACGGAGCTTTTTTTCCTGTTCGAATCGGTATTTGCCATAATCAAGTATTTTGC
The DNA here is from genome assembly GCA_017551545.1 of Treponema sp. Taxonomy (GTDB): domain Bacteria; phylum Spirochaetota; class Spirochaetia; order Treponematales; family Treponemataceae; genus Treponema_D. Next base: position 1,090 of record JAFZLJ010000155.1, read on the forward strand.
AAACCGGTGGGTTAGCATTAGGTGAAACTTCAACAAGGTCAAGGTCTCTGTCTTTTGCCATGTTAAGGGCTTCCTGCGTTGCAACAATGCCCAGCTGATTTCCCTCGTCATCAATAAGACGAACCTCGCGGACACGAATCATTTCATTAATTCTCTGTCCATTTGTTTTGTTGTTTGTGTTATTCACGTATGCCAATTTTCCTCCTGGAGTTACAAAAACTCTCTTTAAACATATAGCGTGTATCTTATAATTATATGGATTTTCTAGGGGAGTGTCTAGTGTCTACTATCTATTGTCATTGCGAGGAAGCCCAACATTTCTGTCATTGCGAGCGAAGCGAAGCAATCTATTATGCAATTGCATCATAAGGTTGGATCAGAACCTCTGCAGGAATATCTAATTCAGAAGAAAGCTTTCGAATCATGTTGAGACTTAAGGTTCTTTTTCCAGAAAGTACTTCAGATACTTTTGATTTGCTGCCGATTATTGGAATCAAATCTTTTTGTGTAAGGTTTAATTGTTCCATTCTGAATTTTATTGCAGCCAGCGGAGAAGGATTATCTATAGGGTAGTGCTCTTTTTCGTAAATTTCAATTAAGGTAACAATAAGTTCAAGTATGTCGCCTTCTGGTGTATCAGGTTCTGCATCAAAAAGCTTGTCTGCAAGTTTAAGAGCTTCTTCATAATCTTTTTCTGTCTTAATAAGTTTAATTTGGTTTTTCATATTGTCTCCGCATTGATTTTATTATACTCTGCATGAGTTCCAATAAATCTGATGTAAACAATGTGAAATTGATATTTCACAACTACAATCAGTCTAAAGTTGTTTCCACATATATTAAAGCAAACCCGATTATTGGCTAGAAAACTTGCAGATGGATATCGTCTTTTAATATCTTCGGGAGTTTTCCAATCAGCAAACTCGGTTTCTTTATACCACGCTTCAAGAGGTTCTTTTGCAGTAGGATGATTTGACCAAAAGTTTATAAGTGCACTTCTAGCAATAATCCGCATGTTACCTCCCAAATAAGAAAAAACTTGTAATTCCCAAAAAGGGAACTTTATTTAGTATAAAGGAGAAATCGATAATTGTCAAATATTTTAAGGAAAATATTCAAATCATGAAAGTTTATGAAGTTGAAATTCTAAATGAAACCATTTAGTGACAATTCGACATTTGTGATTTATACTTTTATTGTAAAAAGATAGAAATACTTAAATATGGAGTTCAAAATGAAAAAGATCTTATTCACATTAATCGTATTATTTTTAGGATTATTTACCTGTAGTTGTACTATAGTTTTAAATCAACCAGAGGGAAAAAATCAGAATAATAACTCTAGTAAATCAAAAAATTGTATAATTACCGGCAAAGTATTTTACTCAAACTCCAATGATAGTTCCTCAATAAAAGTTTATATCGACAAAAATGAAGGATTGTTTACGACACAGGTTCTTTCAGCAACAGATCCGGGCAGAAGCGTTGTTTCTTTTTTAAATTGTACTTCAGACGGTACTTATAGATTTGAAAATCTTGAAGAAGGAATATATACAGTTTATGCAACATCTTCTGATTCTACAGAAAAGGCTGTTTGCCGCAGTATCAGTGTAAACCAAAATCAGACCGTAGAACTCCCCGACATGACACTTACGGCCACAGGTTCTATAAGCGGTAAAATTTCCGTAGTAGATTCTCCGAAGCAAAATCTTGGTTTTATAGTATTTATAGCCGGCACAAGCTTCATGGCCGCAACAGACTCTCAAGGCAACTTTAAAATTTCCGGTGTCCCTGCAAACCCCGATTATCAGATTATTGTATCAAAAGGAACTTATTCTTTTTTATGGAAATCAAACGTCAATGTAACCCTCCTGGAAAATACAGATATAGGTGAATTTAAAATTACCAGCAATGTTTTACCATATGGAAGCACTACCATCAGTTTTGACATTCCTTATGAATTAAACGGAGGAACATTGCCTTCGGGTGCACCACTTACATTTTCATATGACAGCGTAACAACACTCGTTGCTCCAGAAAAAGAAGGACATCTCTTTATGGGCTATTTCTTTACAGAAAATTTCACAGGCCCACAGGTTACAGAACTTGATAATGATTATTCTATAGGTCAAAAGATTTATGCAAAATGGCTATGGGAACAGGCCTATGATATTATGAACTTAACACAATCTTCTGTTGTTGAACTATCAGGGATGATTACAGAGTCTGATTTGAACGATTTAAAGAATGCGTTAATAGAATTATATTCATCAAAACCTGAAATTACAATTTCTTTGGATTTTTCAAAGGTTCGGGCATTGCCCTCCAACAATCTTCCAGAGTTTAATAATTGTTTTAATCTTATAGAAATTACTGCTTCAAGTGATTTATTAAATATATACAAAGATTTATTTAAAGATTGTACAACAATAAAAAAAGTTATTATCAAAAATGGAACAGCCTCAATAAAAGATTCTGCATTTGCAAATTGCATTAATATACAATCAATAGTATTACCTGTAAGTATAATAAGTATAGGTTCATCTGCCTTTTCAGGTTGCAGCGGTCTTACAAGTATAACAATACCACAAAATGTAATAGAAATAGAAAACGATGCTTTTTGGGGTTGTACACATTTATATGAAATATATAATCTGTCTGATTTGATTTTTACCTGTGGTTCTCAGGAAAATGGTTATATTGCATATTATGCTAAAGTTATACATAAATCACAGGACGAAGAGTCTGCATATATTGAGACACCAGATGGCTTTTCATTTATGAAAGTTGGTGAGAATTATTATTTAATATCATATGCAGGTTCAGAAACAAATATTGTCTTACCAGCCAGCTTTGTAATGAATAATACCACAATAACAGAATATGAAATCTATGATTCTGCATTCTATGGGTACAATATTTTAACTTGTCTTACAATACCTGCCAGTGTAAAAAGTATTGGTGACAAGGCATTTTATGGATGTAAACATTTATATGAAATATATAATCTTTCAAGTCTAAATTTAACCTGTGGTACCCAAGACTATGGTCAGGTTGCATGTTATGCAAAGGTTATACATAATTCATTAGATGAACCTTCAATTTTCTATACAACAGAAGATGGTTTATCTTTTGTGGTTACAGATAATGATTGTTTCTTGTTCAGTTATAACAATTCACAAAATTCTATTATACTTCCAACTACAATCTTAATTGGAGAAAGAACAATATCCAAATATACAATATCTGATTCTGCTTTCGAGGATTCCATTAGTTTGACAGATATAACGATTCCAGATAGTGTAACAAGTATAGGAAGTTATGCATTTAGTGGGTGTAGTAGCTTGGAGAGTATAGTATTATCAGATAGTGTAACAAGTATAGGAAGTTATGCATTTAGTGGGTGTAGTAGCTTGGAGAGTATAGTATTATCAGATAGTGTAACAAGTATAGGAAGTCATGCATTTAGTGGGTGTAGTAGCTTGGAAAGTATAGTATTATCAGATAATTTAACAAAGATAGGTGATTATGCCTTTAAAGGCTGCCATAGTTTAACAAGTATAATTATTCCAGACAAAGTAAATACAATAAACAAAGGTCTTTTCCAAGATTGTTTTGTTTTGCAAAATGTGAAATTACCAAATAATGTAAGAAAGATATATGGTAATGCATTTTCTAATTGTTGGAATTTAAATAATTTAATAGTCTCTGGTGTATGGGATGTATACCAGAAAAGTTCTGTTGTGTTACAAAATCTTGATGTTGATGCTTTGGAAATGCCCCACAAAATTTATATCTTTTCAACAGAGTATAACGCACCTAGTTTTGAATTTATTAGACGACATTAGTTATTAAGAAAGCAATCTACGATACAAACTGTTGCTGACAAAGTAGATTGCTTCGGCAGAGCCTCGCAATGACAAAGGTCTGGCAGGCCTTGAAAATGAAACTATTCTTTAACCATTACATCGCTCATTGCAGAAGTTCCATCGGCAAAGTGAGCAATAACTACATAGCATTCGCCAGATTTAATTTCATTTAATGGTGTTAGCGCCAGGCGAAAACGACCATTTTGAGACAATCGAAAATAACCAATTTCAGCCAAATAAAAAAAGCCATTGCCATAATTCATAGAAATGCTCCAAAATGAGTAAGAACCAAAACTACTCGAAAAAGGAGCTATGAA
>JAFZLJ010000156.1 GCA_017551545.1 Treponema sp.
AAACGATTCTGGATCTACAATAATCTGCTCTGCCAAAGAACAAAGCTCTTCAATTTCCGATACAGTCAAATCATCCGGCTGTATTAAATGTCTTCCCCTAAGCATTTTGCACCTCAATTTTTATAAGATAATATCATAAAATGAAGTGTTAGGGAATAGTTATATTTATTATACCTTCACCTTACCGCTCAAAATATCCTTATAATCAGCAAGATTTTTCTTAAGCAAAACAGGAATATTAAGCTCATACGGGCATTTTTTAAGGCAGGCACCGCACTCAATACAGCACTCTATTTTTAGCATTTCTTCCTGCCAGTGTGGAGTAAGCCAGTCTTTTGAAGGTGCACGACGAATCATCTGACTCATGCGCGCACACTGATTAATAGTAATTTCAACAGCACAAGGCATACAGTAACCACAGCCGCGGCAAAACTCACCAAGAAGCTCGTCACGATCTTTTTGAATTACAGCTTTAATCTCTTCATCCATCTGTGGCGGTTCATCCATAAACTCAAGCCACTGTTCAAGCTCGCTCATGCGCTGGATTCCCCAGATTGGAAGCACCGGATATTGCAGCATAAAAGCCATGCAGGCACGTGCATTTGTAAGTAGGCCTCCACTAAGCCCCTTCATTGCAATAAAACCAATATTATTTTTGCGGCATTTTTCTACCAGAGCAATATCGCGTTCAGTTGAAAGATATGAAAAAGGAAACTGCAGCGTTTCATATAATCCGCTTTCTGCAATTTCTTCTGCAATTCCAATTTTATGAGCAGTTATTCCAATGTGTTTGATTTCCCCCTGTGCCTTTGCTTCTAGTAATGTTTCATATAAACCGGTTCCATCACCCGGGCGGTAACACTGCTTTACACAATGAAGCTGATAAATATCAACATAATCAGTTTTAAGATTACGAAGCGAAGTTTCAAGATCTTCCTTAAGTTTTTCCGGAGTTGTTGCAGTAGATTTAGTGGCAATAAAAATTTTATCACGAGGACACCAGGAACTGTTACCGTCAAACGGACCGAATGCCTCACCCATTTTAATTTCACTATCGGAATATGCACGCGCAGTATCAAAAAAAGTCATACCGCCATCATAGGCTCTGCGTAGAATTTCTACAGCATCAGAAACTCCAACCCGCTGAACAGGAAGTGCTCCAAAAGCATTCTGCGGAACAGTAATTCCAGTTGAACCTAAAGTGATTGTTTTCATAATAATCTGAGCCTCCCCTTAAAGGATTTTTACAAGTTCAGGAAAGGTTTTTATACTTCCGGCAAATCCTGCATTGTCCGCAAGGTCTATCTTTCCAAAACCATATTCTGCCCACACAAAAGGAACACCGGCAAGCTTACAGGCATCAAAATCACCCTGAGTGTCGCCGACATAAACAGGTGCCTTCAAATTATTGCGCTCCACCAGCAGCTTTATGTTTTGGTCCTTTGTAAGCCCGTTGTTTCCAAAGCATTCAAAATCGGTAATAAACTCTGTAATACCGTTTTTCTTCATTACAAGTTCAATGTAACCGGCCTGGCAGTTGCTTACAATAAAAAGCGGGATTTTTCCGGCAAGCTCACGGATTGTCTGAACAACGCCTTCATAAGCAATATCTTCTTCGTTCTGATCAATTGCAATCTGTTCTTCAACGCAGCATCGGGCAAGTAGAGTTTCCTGATCTTTATCTCCAAGCGCGCCAAACAAATTGCGGCCAATTACGTCCATTGTTTTTCCAAACTGACCTTTGAGAATATCTGCAGTAACGTGCGGAACCTGAGGAAACAACTCATCAATTGCCTTGTTCCAGGCTTTTGCAACAATAGGAGTTGTATCCCAGATTGTGCCGTCTACATCAAGAATTATAGAGTCAAAGTTCATTTGATTTATTCCGAAATTGTTTTTCCTATCTGGAATGCCTTTGCAACAATTTCGCCAAGCTTAACATAATTGTGATTTTCCGGATCATAAGTAATTGGTTCAAGCTTTGCAGGGTCAATTTTGTCATCGGTCAGAACTGCTTCTTCGGCACAAACATTCTTTATATTGCCTACAACGCAGCCTGTTTTGTCGTCGTAACTAAGAACCTCGCATTCTAAACACATGCCAAGTTCATTAATTACAGGGGCATTAACAAATTCGGATTTTGTAGCAGTAAAACCTGCTTTTGCAAACTTATCAGGAACTTTATTACCACTGACGATTCCAACATAATCGCAAGCAGCTGCATGAGAAGCGTCGGCCATGCTCACAGTGAACGCCTTTGTTCTTACAAGATTTTCAAAAGTTTTATGTTCAGGCGCAATACAAATGCCAATCTGATTTGTATCATGAATACCACCCCAGGCAGCATTCATAGCATTTGCTGTTCCATCTTCGTTATAAGTTGCTACAATAAGTACAGGCATTGGAAACATTACAGGTTTCACACCAAGATTTTTTTTCATACTTTCACCTCGCAATAATCATAAAAAAAAATTCATAACTTGTCCACATCTTGATTAACTCTCTATTTTCCTATAAACTAATAAAACATTTTTGACGGAACTACCGCAAGAAGGAGGTGAATACAGTATGGCAACAATCATGGTTGATGATTCAGAGAACCTTGAAAAAGCAATTAAACGCTTTAAACGCATGGTTGAAAAAGAAGGCATTATCCGCGAATACAAGAAGCGTGAATATTTTGAAAAACCTTCTGCTACTCTTCACCAGAAGAAAACAACTCTCGAGCGCAAACTTTTGAACAAGAAGCGCAAGACAGAAAAGAAAGATTATTAAAAAGTTCGCAAGCGAACTTTTTAATTATGAGTTTTAACTTGCTCGCAACGGGCTCGCATTTTTTGCTTCGCAAAAAAAACGTTAAAACTCACACAGGCTGTACTACAAAGGTACAGCTTTTTTTATTTTATAACATGTATCGTACTAAACTTACCATCCTTCTCAACAAGCATAAAATCAATTTCCTGACCCTTGTGAAGACTTGCTGCTTTTTGAGGTTCGTCAAGAATAATTCCTGTCAGGCCATTTTCACCGTAATGCTCACTTCTGACAAAAATCCGTTCCTGTCCAAAATCCTTTCCTATTAATAAAACTTCAATATCATCCGGGAAAAACGGTTTTCTAAACTCATCAATCTCGGTTATGTCGCGGATATACAAAACATCATCAATATTCTGTTCATAATCCTTTTTTATCGAAGCCGCATAATCAAAATATTTCGAAAGATCAATTTCAATATACTGCTGATTCAAATACAAACATTCTGCAAGTTCGTAAGCCCTAAGAATAATTGCAGAGCTTTTATTTTCCGGACTCACAAAAATATCTGCACCTCGTATATGTGCCGCACTGATTACATAAAAAGATAATCCCTGCGTGTGATCAATAAAACACATTGCAAGAAATCCGTCATTCCGTGGGTCAACCTTGAAGCCTGCCTTTGTAAGAACTTCAAGCTTTTGCTTACATCGAATATAAACAACTGTATTAGAAAGTTCACGCCAGTTTTCGTCGCCAAGTTTTTTAAGACAAGCTTCAAGATTTTCCATTAAAACCTCACAAAACGATTATTTCATCTTTAAGTTCAGCAAAAGGACCAGGTACAACGCTCGTTCCTCTGTGGTTGCCAAAGAAATCTTCATTAAAGATGATGTCTGTGCCGTCGCGGTTTTCGAACTTCTGTTCAGGTTCAAAAGCTGCTCCAAGCAGGGCCGTTGTTATTACCCCGGTTTTGAAGTCGCCTATAAGTTCGGCAAGGTTGCTCTTGAGCGCCCCACCCTTCAAACTGATTTTTGCCTTTGCAGATTTTGCGCCAACAAGATTTTCTTTTTCGTGTTTGCACACAGTTGCTCCATTAAAGTAAGCGTTTCCGCCAACCCAAACAGGAAGATGTCCAAAATGATACTGTGCCAGAGGTCCCATATCAGGCTCTGTATCCATCATAAAGTTTTTAATCCACTTGTCGTAGGTTGGGAAAATATCAAACGGAGCTGTTCCTACAACTTCGTAATCTGGTGCCTCAGCTGTTTTCTTTTTGTCGGAAATCGCAGCAACCTGTGCAAAAATATTGTTGTAGATTCTGTCGTCGCCATGAAGGATTGTCATAAAGCCGGCAACCTCTGTTCTGTGGCGGATATGGTACGGAGTATAACGAGGTTCACGCTGACCATTTACAATGCTGTCTACACCGGAATTAATTAAACTGAATGAACCAAGAATGAGGTTATGAACAACTGCAATACCTTCGCTTGGAATTGTAATAGAAACCTTAGAAAGCAAAAGGTTGTTGTCGATTGTTGTAGGTCCGTGTCCAACTTCAATAAATACATCTGTAGAGAACATTGCACCTTTAGCAGGTTCGCGGCCGGCAGGACGTTCGTTGTTGTACATAAGGTTTTGAGTGATTCTGGCACCCTGAGCTTCCCAATCGAGCCATACACCCATAATACAATCGTGAATATGATTGCGGCGGATTAAAACATCAATTGCTGCGTGAAGCTTAATACCAGCAGTTTCTGCACCACCAAGCTGCTGAGAATTACAGATATGATGAATATGACAGTCTTCAATAGTCGAGAAAACTCCACCCATGCGACCGACAATTCCAGTCTGCTCACAGTGATGAACATGACAGCGGCGCACAATATGTGAACCAACAGTTTCCTTTGTCCATCCATGATACTGACCACGACAAACTGCATCGCGTTCCATCTGTGTAGGGCTCTTAAGATGCTTTGTGTAGAAATACATGTCGTTTTCTTCGTCGCGGTATTTTCCAAGAGAAATACCACAACAGCGGCTGTTACAAACTTCAAGGTCTTCAAAAATCCAGCCCTTGCTCCAGTGAGGTCCGATAAGTCCATCCTGGTAGGCAGCAGGAGGTGCCCATGTAGTAGCACCGTTACAAATCTTAAAACCGCTTACAGTAATATAGTTAAGACCGTTTACATCCGGCATAAAGCAGTTTCGTCTTGCAAGAATTTCTACCTTCTGTTTATTTGGATCAAGGCCTTTAAAGTTACAATAGAAAACTGTGTATCGGCCTGTTTTGATTTTCTTTGCCTGTGCATTTATTATGTATTCCGACTTATAAAGTCCGTCTGCATTATACTGAGGAACCGGTGCCTCACCTTCCTGTTCGCAGTACCATTTAAGCTGCGACTCCTTCTGGTTCCAGGCGCATGGATCAGGCTTACCTGAAACGCATTCTTCGAGCGACTCAGTTTCATACATCATTAAGTCGTTCAGCACAACGCTTCCTGTATGACGAACAGTCGGTGCAAAATACCAGTCACCACAGACATAACTTGTATAAGGATTGTAACCGCCAAAAATAGAGTTATCTACCTTTGCAGTCCATACATCACCCTTGAACTTTTTCCAGCCCTTAAGAACTTCGGAACCGGTGATAACAGCGCCAAGAGGTTTTTCTGAACGGTAAACAATCGGCGCATCCTCAGTGCCTCCAAAGCGTGGCACTACCTGTTCGCGGTAAATGCCCGGAGCAACAAGAACTTCATCGCCGGCTTTTGCAATTGCAGCTGCCTGATTTATAGTTTTAAACGGAGTTTCCTTTCTTCCGTTTCCGTCTGATTTTGCCTTTGCGTTTACATAATAAATCATTTGCTCATCCTGTAAATTTCTAACATATCTTCTTCTTTAAGAAATCTTGCCGATCCCTTTCCGCCGTCTACACCTACAGCACATTTGTGAGCCATGAGCTTAAGGTCATCTTCTGTAGCATTTACACCAAGCTCGCGCAGGTTTGTAGGCATCTTAATCTGGCGGTAGAAATCTTCCATTGCTTCAATTCCCTTGAGCGCAATTTCTTCGTCTGTACCTGTAGCTGCTACACCCATTACATTAATTGCAAATCTCTTAAAGCGAGGCAGACAGTTTTTATAAACATAACGTGCCCAGCTTCCCCAGATTGCAGCAAGACCGGCACCGTGCGCAACATCATAAAGTCCGCCAAGTTCATGCTCAAGCTTATGAGTCATCCAGTCACCACCGTCGTTTCCGCAGCCAGTAAGTCCATTGTGAGAAAGACTTCCGGCCCACATAACTTCGGCACGGGCATCATAATTTTTCGGGTCTTTTACAAGAATCAAAGCGTTTTCTTTTACTGTACGGAGCAGTGCTTCTGCCATAGAATCTGTAAGTTCCATGTTTCCGCCGTTTGTAAAATATCGCTCCATAGTGTGCATCATAATATCTGTACAACCACAGGCAGTCTGGTAGTCTGGCAAAGTCATAGTAAGTTCCGGATTAAGGATAGCAAAACGGGCACGACCAAAGTCGCTTGAATAACCGCGCTTAACAAGACCTTCTTCCTTTGTGATTACAGAAGAATCACTCATTTCACTTCCTGTTGCAGCAAGAGTAAGGATTACGCCAAGAGGCATGCATGCTTTTACAGTGCGCTTGTAATCATAAAAATCCCAGACATCGCCGTCGTTCATAACTCCATAGCCGATTGCCTTTGCAGAGTCTATTGCACTACCACCGCCTACAGCAAGCAGAAAATCAATTCCTTCTTTTTTACAAAGCTCAATTCCTTCATAAACTAAGCTCAAATGTGGGTTTGGAACAGCGCCTCCAAGCATAACATAAGGAATACCAGCCTTGTCCAGCTGATCAGTTACACGCTGCATAAGTCCCGAGCGGATAACACTTCCACCGCCATAATGAATCAAAACCTTCTTTCCACCAAATTCTTTAATAAGATCGGCAACCTTTTCTTCTGTGTTCTTTCCGAACAAAACTTTTGTTGGTGTATAATATTTAAAGTCAAACATTTTTCATCCTCCTGCCGCGGGGTCCCTGAACTGGCTGTGGTCCCTGAACTGGCTATGGTCCCTGAGCCTGTCGAAGGGCCCCCTCAATTTTCACTAATATTATACCCCACAATTCCTCCAAAATGTAGAAATTTTATCTATGAGAATAGGAAAAATATATTGTATTTTGTTATAATGACTTATTCGAGGGTTTTATGAAAACACTTTTTACAATTGATTTAAAAAATTACAAGGATGACTGGCAGCGCTCAAGACGAGATTCCGCAAGGGCAATTATCCGCATGGGAGAAGACAAGCTTGCTCTTGTTTATGCGACAAAGCTTGGTTATTATAAGTTCCCCGGAGGCGGCATAAACGAAAACGAAGATATTGTTGCCGCCCTCATACGCGAGGTTCAGGAAGAAGTAGGACTTGTAGTTATTCCGCAGACTGTAAAAGAATACGGTGTTGTTCATCGTTTCCAGAAATCAGCCAGAACACCCGAAACAATTTTTGTTCAGGACAACTTTTATTACGAATGCCAGGTAGAAGATAAAATCATAAACCAAAACCTCGATGACTACGAAGATAAAGCAGGCTTTGAACTGCGGATAGTTTCTATTAAAGAAGCAATGGAAACAAATCTAAAATTCCACGACACAAATAATTTTAACATTTTTATGATAGCCCGCGACACCCGAATTTTAGCGCTCATGCTTGGAGTTCCTGCAGAACCTTCACGTTGCGCAGCAGAATACATTTTCGAAGAAGCCGTTGCAAAAAATCCGGGACCATGGCGAGATCACAGTATTGCAGTAGCCCGTGCTGCAGAAAAAATTGCCTTAGCCGTAAACAAAAACTGCGGCACAGAAAAACTCAATCCGGAGCTTGCATACATTTACGGACTCCTCCACGACATCGGCCGTCAGGAAGGCTACACCTATATTGCTCATGTTTACGACGGCTATCATTTTTTAATGTCGCTTGGTTATGAAAAAGCTGCCCAAATCTGTCTGACCCACTCGTTCAATCTTCAGACCACAGATGACTACATAGGCAAAATAGACATCACTCCAGAAAAGATGGAAGAAATAAAGAAACTACTTGCGGCAGCCACATATGACGACTACGACCGCATGATCCAGCTTCTAGATGCAACCTGCAGTGCAGACGGCACCCAGAACCTCGAACAGCGCATGAACGACGTAAAAGCCCGCTACGGCTACTACCCTGAACCAAAATGGAACAAAAATTTTGAACTGAAAGCATACTTCGAACAACTTGCAGGCCAGGATTTTTATGATATAATCAAATTATGAATGATAAAAAGTTAAAGAAAGGCCTAATCCTCGAAGGCGGCGCAATGAGAGGAATGTTTACTTCCGGAGTCCTTGACGTTTTTTTAGAAGAAGGAATAGAGTTCGACGGAGCCATAGGAGTTTCTGCAGGCGCTACCTTTGGATGTAATTTAAAATCCCGCCAGATTGGCCGGGCAATCCGCTACAACAAACGCTTTGCCCACGACTGGCGCTACTGTTCCATGCGCTCACTCATTTTGACAGGCGACATGTATGGTGCCCGCTTCTGCTACGACACTCTTCCAAACAAGCTCGACCTTTTTGACCGCGATACTTACAAGGCAAATCCAATGGAATTTTACTGCGTTGCTTCCGACTGCAAAACAGGCCTTCCTGTATATAAGAAACTCGAAACCTGCGACCAGCATGATCTTACCTGGATGCGTGCAAGTGCTTCAATGCCTCTTGTAAGCCGGGTAGTCAATATAGACGGTTATAAGCTCCTCGATGGAGGAATGACAGATTCAATCCCTCTCAAATATTTTGAAAGCATAGGCTATAACCGAAATGTAGTGATTCTTACCCAGCCACGCGAATTCCGCAAAAAGCCCGCAAGTCTTATGTGGCTCATGAAAATCATGCTTCATAAATATCCAAAGCTTGTAGAAGCAATGCGCAATCGTCCAGAAACATACAACCAGCAGACCGCCGATGTTTTTGCCAAAGCCGACCGCGGCGAAGTCTTCGTAATCTGTCCCGAAAAATCTCTTGGCATAAGCCGCACCGAAAACAACCCCGAAGAGCTCCAGCGAGTCTACGATGAAGGCCGTAACATTGCAAAAAAGCTGCTGCCAAAAATTAAAGAATTTCTTGGGGAATAATAAGGAGGGCGGAGCCCCGCCCTACGCCTCAAAGCAGAGCTTTTCGTCTACCCCACCCAACGGGCTCAAACGCCGCCCGTAACGCCCGCTTCCCGTCATTGCGAGCGAAGCGTGGCAATCCAGAGTAAATGATCCAATCCTGCACTCGCGGCAAAGAAAGGAATATTAATAGAAACAT
>JAFZLJ010000157.1 GCA_017551545.1 Treponema sp.
ATGGCAAAACTTTTTGGAAAGGAACACGAAGGCTTTGGCTTACTCATGGCTGCAACAATCGGAGTTCCTCTTTACGTTTGCGGCGGCGGTACAATACCTTTGATAATCCAATGGCTTGCAGACGGCATGAGTTATGGAAGTGCTGCAGCTTTTATGATAACTGGCCCTGCTACAAAAATCACAAACCTTGGCGCACTTAAAATTGCACTTGGAGCAAAACACTTTGCATTTTACATTGCCTTTGTAATTTTGTTTTCGCTTTTGACTGGAGTGCTTGTAAATATAATTTTGTAAATGGAGGCAACTCATGAACACAAACAAATTCCGTATGCCGCTAGATATTTTAATGACACTGCTCTCTATCATTTTGATGGGCGGGACAATGCTTTTCCCAAATGATCGCGTACATCAGATTTGTGGAATTGCGCTGGTTATTTTATGGGTGGTGCATATTGTTTTTAACCGCAGATGGTACGGCGCACTTTTTAAGGGTCAATATAAACCGTACCGCATTATGCAGCTTATTGTAAACTGCGATGTTCTGATTTGCGCCCTGCTCCTTTTAATAAGCGGACTTTTGATGGCCTGGTTCATTCCGTCTGAATGGGTTGGCGGTGCACTCGGTTTTGCACGCACCACTCACCTGCTCGCCTCTCACTGGTATTATATTTTCATGGCGTTTCATATTGGGCTGCATGGTGCAATGCTTACAAACAAATGCTTTGGACAGCGGTCCCTGAGCCTGTCGAAGGGCCGCAATAATGCTGCACAAATCTTTCTCAAAATCATCTGCATCATCATCAGTCTTTACGGAATCTATGCCTTCATAATCCGAGGCGTGTGGAAATACATGTTCGGCCTTCAGCAGTTTTTCTTCTTTGACTTTGAACGCGGGTATTTGCTATTCGCACTGGATTATATTTCAATAATTGTTCTGTTTGCGACGATTATACATTACATCAGAAAAGTTGTGGTAGCGATGGGAGCGGCTGCGAAGCAGGCCACCGCAGGCGAAGCCGAGGAGGCTGACCGTTAGGGAACCGCGGACGTAGCGACCCGAACAAAGTGAGGGGACCACCCAAGGAGATAAAGAAAATGATAACCGTAAATCTTCGTTACACCGGTAAAGGAAACGCCGCACTAGACTTTGCAAAAGAAATGACAGAAAGCGGAACCGTCGCAAAAATCCGTGCCGAAAAAGGAAACTGTCGTTACGAATACTATCAACCCCTCTTTGATGACAGCCCGGACAAAACAGTTCTCTTAATTGACCAGTGGGAAAATCAGGAAGCAATTAACGCACACCATGCATCTCCAATGATGGCAACAATCGCAGCCCTGCGCGAAAAATTCGATCTTCACATGACAGTAGAAAGATTTCTGTCTGATGAAAGCGGAGTTCCAGACAGCGACAAGAAGTTTATCAGAAACTAAAAACTGATATCAGAATCCTATATCATCAAAAAAGTGCCAACTCCAATGAGCACGCAGCCAATCAAAGATTTGATTGTAAACTGCTCGTGAAGAAAAACAAAAGCCAATCGTGTTGATTTTTGTAGGGCTAATCGGCTATCATGAAGTAATCAACTGGAATAAAGTGCTTGGGGTTGCCATCTGCCTTACAGGACTGTATTTTATAAATAAGAAGTAAGGGGAAAATTATGTTCAGACCAATGAGAAGATTCAAGCAACAGATTACAGACGCTCAATGCAAAGAGATTTTGAAAAATGAAAAGCGCGGAGTTCTTTCGCTGCTTGGTGATGACGGCTACCCTTACGGACTCCCAATGTCTCATCTTTACAGCGAAGAGGACAACAAGATTTACTTTCACTGCGCCAAAGAAGGCCATAAAATCGACGCAATAAAAAATTACGATAAAGCAAGTTTTTGTGTTTATGATTCAGGTTTCCGAAAAGAAGGCGAATGGGCACTGAACATCAACAGCGTAATCGTGTTCGGAAAAATCCGCCTTGTGACAGATGAAACTCTCACCCGTGAAATCTGTACAAAACTCGTTCAGAAATTTACAGATGACCAGGAATATCTGGAAAAAGAACTCACAAATGCCCTGCCCCGCGTTCAGTGTCTTGAGCTGGAAATTGAACACATGACCGGCAAGCTGGTGAATGAATCGTAACGAAAAAAATATTTATTCTTCAAAATCAAACACGGTCATATCATCAGGCAGGAAGATTAAGAATTTCTGATACTTTTCAATCCAGTCGCCACTTTCTACCCACATAGGTGCGGTGAGCAGAACATAAAGCCAGGTTCCGGATTTTTTATTCTGTGTATCGCTTTTTAAGATTTCAAGAACAGTTACTTTCATTCCGCCTTCATGATTCAGAGTTCTATACTTCACTGGCGATGTAAAATCTTTTTCAGTACGTAAATCAACTTCTCCAATAATTGTGAAAGAGGACAATTCTTTTATTTTTGAATGGTCGGATAGAGTATAACCATGGGCATACAAAGCAAATGAGGAAATCAAACTGAAAAATAAAAAGCATAAAAAAATTCGTTTCATAAACCGCTACGACCTATAGCGAGCGACATATTTTATCCAAGAACTGCTTTACGCAAAATATTATTGATTCTTGATTGATAACCTTTTCCTGTGGCTTTTAATGCGGCCAAAACATCATTATCAATTCTTAAACTAACGGCTGTTTTCTTTACAGAAACTTTATAAATATCATTTCCATTAGGATGAACTTCATACCAAGGTTTAAATTGTTTTAATTGTTCGTCTGTTTGTTCTGGACAATCTTCTGTTGCAATTGGACGAGCATTTGAAATGATCTTCTTATCATTTTCTGTAAGCGGATTTTTTATCAAATCATCTAAGGTCATAGTTTTCATAGTATTCTTTCTCCTCTTTCGGTGTTGCCCTTCGTGCAGAAATAATTCTTATGTTGTCATCGCCTCGTTCTGTGTAAACCACAAATAAGACTCTTTCTACACAACCAATTACATTATAGCGCTCCTCTTGGTCGCTATGATTTTCATCAATTTTTTCTATGCGTTTGGAGTCCAAAAAGACACGAGCTGCATATGAAAAATTAATTCCATCATGCGCTTTAATGTTTTGCCTTTCCTTTTCTTCATCCCATTCGAAAGTCATTCTGCGTCCTTCTGTATATTATAAATTGTATATACAATAGATGTCAATTAAAAATCCAGCCTTTTTCCTTTGCTGGATTTTTTTTGATAATCCCTATTTCTTTGTCAATTCTTGTAATTTTAATAAAGCAGATTTTAACATATTTCCATAAAGTCTTTCTTGTTCTTTGTATTCTTCAATTTTTGGTAAAACTTCTTCAGTAAAATATTCATCTTAAATATTTGTTGATGTCCATAAATCAATTTCTCCCATATTTAAACACTTGGTAAAGTCCATACTTGTATGATTATTAAAATTAAAAAACATTTTATAGGATTTGAAATACAAACATAATAATCTGTAAATCTTTTACTATTCGGATTCGCTAAGATCATTTTTTGCCATTTTACCTGGCCTAAAATTGATAAAAGAGGAATTAAAGAAACTAGAAAATATAAGATAGAAGCAATGTAATCTTTGATAGATAAGCAATGGAATGCTTCTAATATTGGGAAATATATAAGAAATGCCGACAAAGCATTTACGATATACATAGGCAGGAACCAATTATTTGAAATTCGAAAATCAGCAAAATCTTTATTCTTCTTTGACCATATAATTCCAACTATCGAATTTATAGAAAGATATATTCCAATTAAAATAAAAGATAATAAATTGATATCAGATGTAATAAAATAAGAGATAAACCTAGGTCCAAGAAGAGCTACCAAAAGAATTATAAAATCAAAAATCAGATAGATTTTAAATAGTACTTTTTTCATTCACTCAAATCCACATCCGGCGTAATCTGCAATAGAATTATGGTTCTTACGATGATTTTTTCTCTGTTCATATTACAGTTCCGAATACTTTTTATTGCTGCCCTTAGCCTTTTCGACAGGATACTTTTTTTCGTTCATATCCATTTTCATATTGATGATTTCGTCTTCATCAAGGTTCAGGGCATCGAGCATGTCACGACAATAAACAAGAACATCAGCAAGCTCTTCTTTTACGTGCTGCAGGTCATAGTTTGTATCGCTCCACTGAAAGCATTCCAGAAGCTCATTTGCCTCAATAGAAATTGATTTAGCAAGATTAGCCGGCGAATGATACTGCGCCCAGTCGCGGTCTGCTACAAATTTCCTGATTCTGTTTATTGTCTGTTCTGTCATGTGTGGTCTCCTCTTAATAATGCGGTGGCTTCCTATTAGGAATATCACCTTCCATCGTATTTGACATTTCGCGGATTTTATCTGACATTAATTTGATTTCTTTTTGCAGCTTATCAATAGTTTTAGCCTGTTCAACAGCAACATCCTGAATCTGGTTTACAAAGTCTTCCATGTAAGCAAGCTTCATTTCAATTGCAGTTAGGCGGTCGTCGGTGTTGGTTTCCATGTTTTCTGCCATATAACGACTCCATATTCTTTATTAGGAGAGGAAAGCCTTCCCCTCGTTCGCACTTCGTTGCTCTCTACCCCTTCCAGCGGGGAGTGCCCCGCAACGCCCCCTACCGATCCTTCGATAATTATGAAAGAATTCTATATCTTCAATCCATTCAATTGTTTCTGAATCTCATCTTCCAACTTATGCCCCTCTTCAAAGAAAGAATTAAGATTAGTTTTGAAACCATCCATCTTTTCTTTGAACTGCTCAGGAGTAAGTTCAACATATTCAATTCTTACTTCAAAATACTGGCCGGCACTAAAGCTACAATTCTTCTTTGCAAGGTCTTCATAAGAAACTAAGATACTGAAGTCATCTACAACTTCTGAATTGTTGAATGTATTTACAATCTTTTCTATTTCTTCTGGCTTAAGAACTGTCTTTTGATTTTTGCCGTCTTCTTTTACTTTTTCACCAAGTTTAGTGGCGTCCATCAGCATAACTTTGTCAGAATCATTTTCTTTATCAATGAAAATAATAGAAACGTTTGTTCCTGTTGTTGCAAATATATTTGAAGGCATACTTACAACACCACGAAGCCAGTGATGATTTACACACAGTTCTTCGCGGATTGTCTTTTCAATTTTTGACTGAGCGGTAAGAAATCCTGTTGGAACTACGATTGCAGCCTTTCCTTTTTCATTCAAGGATTTGATGATATGCTGCATAAACATAAGATAGATTGCCATGCTGTCTTTCTTAGTCGCAGGAATATTTGGTACGCCCGCCCAGAAACGCTTTGAATAGTTTTCACTGGCAAGAGTATCTCGTGTTTCACTAAAATCGGTTTTAAAGGGCGGATTACTTACGATGTAATCGAAGTGTTCAATATCATTCTTTTCTTTGTTCAAATGGCGTGGTGTTACAAGTGTATCATCATGAACAATATTCTGAAGTGAATGAACGAGATTATTCAAAATAAGATTCAAACGTAAAAACTCATTTGATTTTTGAGAAATATCCTGACTATAAATAGAACAGTTGTTTTCTCCAATCTGATGTGCGAGAGCAAGAAGCAGGGTGCCTGAACCTGCAGCCGGATCATATATCTTTACATTGCTAACTTTTCCTTTTACAAGAATACGTGCAATAATTCTGGCAATTACATTTGGTGTATAATACTCTGCATATTTGCCGAAGTCTTTATTGTAATCTTTTATAAGGTATTCAAAAATCTGTGCAAAGAAATCGTACTTCTGTTCAAAAACTTCTTCAAAGCTAAAGTCTACAATCTTGTCCATCATTGCACGACAGAAAGGATCTTTCTTCTCTGATTCAATAACATACTGACTAAGATTTTCAAAGAGTTTGATTTTATCCTGAGAACCAGCACTTACACTAAAGATGGAGGCATTCTCTTCTGCAATAGAAGTAATTGTTGTATCAAAAAGAGTGTGAAAATCATTTTCATCTTTATGAGTATATAGAGTTGCAATAAGTTGATTTTTATTGAACTTTGCAACATTTGCATCTAGACCATAAAGCATGATTTGATAATCATCATCACTAAGATTTAAGAAATCTGGGTTCTTCTTTTTAGCTTCATAGAGAAATTTATCATTTAGGAATTTATACAAGAAAATCTGAGTAATGATTTTTGATTCGCTTGCAGCATTACCAAGACCGTAGTTAGCACAAACGGTTTTGATATCATCAATCATTTTTTTTGTATTTGTTGTAAGTTCAGTTGTCGTCATTTATTTTGTCTCCGTCTTATAAAAACGATGATCTTTATCTAAAAATACTACATTAAAACATTATTCGATAAATCTTTGCTTTTTGCGTCTTCTTCAGAAACGAAGAAGCCTACAAGGCGCATAGCACTTTCCATTCTGAATCTTGCCCATCGCACATCATTTGGAACATGTTGTGGATATTCAAAATCCGTATTTCGAGGAAAAGCTTCGTATATTTCAAGAATTCTTAAGCCACCAGCACCAGCTCGTTGATTAAGCCAATATGTTTTACTTTCTCGAGAATAATCTCTAAGTTTTTCTAAGAGTTCCTGTTTCTGTTTATCATTCCAGTCTTTAAAGTCCTGTCCTGCTTCTTGATTGCCATCAAAGTATTTAAAACTAAAAGACAGTTTCCCTTTTACATCTGCAATATCAGAAACGAAATCCTGTTGAGGAAGACTAGAGAGAAATTTTTCTTTTTTAGGATTACTCTTCTTTGGTGCCAATTTTTGGGAAGCCTCCAATCAAATGCTTTTTGTAAGGAACTGAAAGCGGTCGGTCATTACGCAAGCTTGGTGATTTTGGTTCATCAAGACGATAGCAGAAGCTTTCACCATCTTCCTTCTCAAAGAGATATGTACGATAGCGGCCAAGAATATCCATGATATCTGCGTTATGTGTCGTAAAAAGAATCTGTGCGTGTTTTGGATTGTTTTCTGCTTTTATAAACCAATCCAAAATGTAAGGAAGAATATCTGGATGTAAGTTAATATCAAACTCATCAAGAACAAGAACTCCGCCAGAATTTAATACTTCAAAATAATTATTTAATTTACAGAATAAAGCCTGTGTACCACGAGACTCTTCTCCAAAAGCCATTGCGTGAGTTTTGTTATCTGGAAGCGAATGATAGAAAATAGGATATGCATTCAGTTGCCCCATTTCGTTCAATCGTGTTTTTATTTCAATTTCCTTAATACCCGTATCAAAAAACTTTATTTTCTCAACAGTAAATTTTAATTCTTCCGGATGTGTATAGTAATAATTTGTAAGACCTTGTGGATCATTTTCTCCACGGTCACTAATTCCATAATAAGTTACATTGATTGCTGTTTTGAAAAAGAAGTCATAAATGTCAGAAATTTCTGGAAGATTGTATTGTTTTAATGTTCCGATAAAAGAGGCGTTATCTCTAAAAAGAATATCTTTATGACCTTTGTATAAAGTGTTTTTAGTAATTTCATTTCCTTCGCGAACAAAGATTTCTGTTTCACGGGAACCTTCTTCATTTTTCTTTCTGAAAAGTCTTTCTGTTATAACAGCTTTTTTAGAGGTGGTTAATTCATAGCGATAGTAAATCTCATTTGCAAGAAATTCTGCATAGAATTCGGCAGGTTCCTCATTATGGAAAAAGGAATCGAACATTATTGGCCTATCTGGCGTATTTGAAAAACTGTAGCGCACAAAATCATAAATAAAAGAATAAACTTTAAGTGCATTTGTTTTACCAGAAGCGTTTGCTCCTTTAAAACACATCGCTGTACTGGCAGGAAGTCCCATAGAAACATCAGAAGGAACTCCTTCTCCAAGAGACAAATCAATTTGCATCCAATCCTTAAAACACCAGCAGTTTCTACCACCAAATCCTAAAAGCATAGTTACCTCTACTAAAAAGATAACCTAACTCAATATATTTGTCAAGTTTTGACATTCTTAATCTTTTAATATCTGTTTTTGAAAATTTAAGGATTTGTATGCTTGCATAAAAAAATGCCTTTCTCAAGAACAATTTCATATTCCTTTTGAGAGAAATCGGTAACAGAAATATAATTAACGGGCCTCTTGTATGTAACAAAAGAATGAATCGTCGTATATTGCTGATATAAAGCTGGTAAACATCGATTACAAGGTGAAAAGAATACAAACATATTAAATTGAGTTAGATTTGGATACAGTCCTAGTATTTTTCTCTCGCAACAACTATATAAATCCTTGTTTTTTTTCTCATCTTTATATTCTATAGAAGATGGTAATAATGCGTATCCTGTATCAATTTCATCGATATACCTTTTAACAGAATCCGAAAAATAACAATATTTTGCTTTTCCATAAAATAAATTATTGTTTACCTCTGTTATAAATTTTTGAAGTTCTTGATTAATAATTGTTCCTTTCGAATTTGCACAATCTTTACATCCGCTAAAGGAAAAGTAAATATCACCATTTTTTTCTAAAATGGCACAACATCTATGTTCATTTTTACGAAAATTTTTAAGCGTATCCGAATAAATTAAATTACAATACTGTTCAATCATGTCTTTTAGCAAATTCATATTTTGTGTAGCAGGTTTCTGAGAAAGTACTCTCAGAATTTCTGCTAATGCATATTGGCAGGTATCTTCAATTTTGTGTTGGATTTTACTTTGTTGGTTGCCTGAAGATATGACAATTTGACAGATTTGTTTAGTTGTACAATTACATTTTAAAAGAGTATTTATGTTGGAAAAAATTGAATAGACATTTTGCTTATTTAAATATTTATAAATATGCATGAAACAATCTTCTACAAACAATTTTAATTCATTGAATGATTTTATATTAAAGTTATGTTGCTGTTTTATGAGTTGTGTAAATCCAATTATCGCATAAAGATTATTCCTTATGATTTTTTGATGAAAACACTTTATATCAATCATTTCTATCTTTTCTAAGAAGGAATTTGTATTATGTTCTGAGAAATCAGCTAATAAATCCTGTATTAAATTAGAAAAAAGAGTCAGATTATTAATTTGATTTTTATCACGATAAAAAGAAATTGACTGTGAGAAAGATTCATCTGAATAATTAGAAACCCAATCCAAAATATGTAAAACAGTTGTGCCTACATAGGAAAGTTTAGCGTAATCAGATAATATTTCATCATTAATTTTTTCAATAACGAGTGAATGTTTATAAAGCAAACATACAGGTGCCAAATCTAATAAATAATCCAATTTATCATATTCAAAATCTGAATTGTCTTTTGATTCATTCTTAAAAGTTTTCTCATTAATTTTTATTTCATATTCTAACATTTTTTACTTTACCTCAATTTGTCCATTCATTAAGAGTGGAAGAAGATAGTTGCGGATATTTGTGAGTTCGTCATTTTCTTTCTGATTTTCCCATATCTGATTCTGTAATGGACCATAAAAAGCATTAAAAGATTCTAATAGTGTATTGTTATTTGGAATTGGAATTGGCATTGACATAATGTGCTTTTTATCTCCTCTTGGCATTTTGCTTCCTTTTGCACCTTTCATTACATAATCAAAAAAATCATCTCTCCATAAAAAACGATAAAGAAAAAAATTATAAATAGATTTTTTTGCCTTTATACATAAAACATCGTTAGAACACATACCAGTTGTATTCGATAACCAGATTTTTTTGAAATATGGTCGGATATTTGCAATTAAAATATCATATTCTTCATATTTTAAAACATTACCATAAGTAGGAATAAATTCGGCTTTTGTAACACCTTGCTTGTTAGGAAGAATATTATCTGTTGTGATATAGTTCTGGAGATTTTCAACACCTGTCGTTTCTGTTAAAAAATAAGCTATATCGCTTAGTTTACCAACTTCCCATCCAACAGGAATTTCTCTTTTTAGAGCTTCGTTGTAGACCATCTGGCCGCCGCTGGTTTTGTAGGGGTTGCCGTTTTTGTCTGGGAAGTCGAACTGGGTAAACCAATAGTCATAAACAGTTTTTGCCATGTTTTCCAATTCGGTATTTGTTTTATTGTTCAGAGCAATTTTGTCATCTATACAGGAAAGCACATCTGCGATTTTCTTTTGAGTTAGGAGGTCTGGAATATCTATTTCATAATTCTCCATGGAATCTTTTGAAACTTCTTTAAAAGTAGTTCCACTTCCAAGTGCCTCAATCTGTGGCATATGGTGTTTTATGAAATAATACATGTAATTTGTGTCTGCGAGATTCTTGTTAAGAATTAGACTTTTAAAACCTTGATTTGTACAACATTCATTTTTATTTATAGAAAGAAGTCCTATTGGGGCACGACTAGACATTATGATGTTATCAGGCGGAATCATTTTTGTTCCACAACTATCATATCCCTTTTTTGTGATATTTCTTTCACCCCGATAAATATATTTTGTTCTTTGGTCAGATAAATCCTTTGGAGTTAACCAAATAATATCACCGTCATAGTTATCATCTTCTTTTGTTGATGGAGTGGAGCCATTAATAACTTCTGAGATTTCTTTTATTTTATAATGATTCGTGTGCAACAATTCTTAAGTCCTTAATTTAAAAATCATTTTGAATTTGTTCTAGGGATATGAGTTTAGTACATAATTCAGGGGTCTTTATACCTATATTGTTAAGAAAAACAAGCATATCATGGATTTCAGATTTCTTATTTACTATTATATACGTAATATCCGTTTCCTCAAATGAAAGAAAATGTTTTTTCGCGATACTATTATACTTTCGTTTATGTGCTTCATATTCGGTTTTCTGTAATAACAGTTTAAGTTCAGAATCAGACTCTAATTCATTTTCTGATGGAACATATCTCCATTCTCGTTCATTATAAAAAACATAATCAGGAGGAATCTTCCCAACCTTAGAAGAAATATTTTTATAATTCTTTATATATCCAAGTAATCCTTCGTATTGTTTCATCAGCTTATTTGATCTATGAGAAATAGCATCATCACTAGCATAATTACATATTGAACTACTCAAATATTCAATAGCATTGAGAATTCTTGTAGCTTTTGATTTAGAATCAAAATACAATACTGGGTTTAATCCTTTTTCCATTGCCCATATTTTAGATAAGCCAATTCCATAACATCCATATTCATTTGTTAATTTTGAAACTTCAGTAAAAGGAATATCGCAAAAGCAAACCATTGGTACAGCTATTTCAAACTGTGCATTTTCAACTTTATTCTCTTCTCGTATATAATCTGTACAATAACCTAAATGAAATTTTCTTTCTTTAATGATTCCTTTAAGATTTTCCAAAGAACTTGTATAATGAATTACAGAATTGCTGCTTAGTGACATTTTTTAATCTCCTTTTTTTACATTCCCACCAGCTCGCCGGTGTATTCCTTTTTAATTATGTTAATCATCATCTTTGCTTGTGGCAAGGTGAATGAGACTTTTTGTTTCTGCAGTTCTGGAATTACAAAGCTTCCCAACTGGCTGTCGAAGTATGCTTCATTTGAAATTACATTCGAATTACTCAAAAGCAGATTATCTGTTTCATATTTAATATTCAACAATACCTGCTGAAGCATTGTATCACTTGGAATAATTGGCGGCGGATTTTCCTTTAGGCGTTTATGGATTCGCATGAACTTTGGATCTCCGTTATATTTGTTACAAAGAGTCAGGTCTTTCTGATTTTTCTGATCCATTTTCTTTTTGAGTTCTTCAAGCTCTTTAATGGACTTCTGCATATCATCTGCGGTAAGGTCTTCGATATTCTTTTTAGACATCACACGCTTAAGTTCTTCATAAAGCGAAATATATTCAGGATCTTTTGGATCAAGATTTCGCAAGAATGCTTTTCGTGTTTTCTCAGCTGTTTCCTGCCACTTGTCTGCAATGGTCAATTCTTCTTCACCAATCTTTAAGAAGGTAAAATTTATCTGATCTAGAGCGGTATTTAAGAGAGCTTGTGTATCTGTTGAATCTTTTATAGAATCGCTGAAGTTTTTATTGAAGATTGTTCGTTCAACTTCACTTGCAAGTGCTTTTACGCTTGTGATATCTATTTTCTGCAAAATCTGATCAAAGCCTTGTAAACGGGCTACATTGTAAAGAACTTTATAATCTTCTAAAGCTTTTCTGATTTTATTTAATTCATCTTTTTCAAGAATGTTTATACTCTGTGAGAAGGCTTCGATATCACTTGTGTCGTATGCAAAAAGAATGTCCTGAATCTCTGTAAGTCGTTTATCAATTTCTTCTGGATCTAAGAACAGCTGACTGTAATTATCAAACTCATCACCAAGTTCTTCTTTAAGTTCGTTGTAGTATTCCTGATTTGCTTTATCAAACTCTTTACGGATATCTGCAAAATCTACAATGTAGCCGTAATGGAATTTTTTGTAAGGACGATTTACACGTGTGAGAGTCTGCAAAAGGCTATGGTCTTTTACTACACGGCCCAGATACATCTTTTTAAGACGTGGTGCATCAAAGCCTGTAAGAAGCATGTTGTAAACTACGAGGAAATCTATTTTGCCGGCTTTAAAGTCGTCCCTTTCTTTTTCGCGTGTATCTTTATCATCTACATCATGAAGAATAAGAACCTTTGTGATAGATTCGTATTTCTGTAATTCTTCAAAGATTGCTTTTGCCTGATCACTAGAATCTGCTACAATCATTGCACCGATTGTGTCATCACCCAGAGTTACTTTTGATTTTAAGAAATCTTCTACAATATATTCGGTAAGAGGGGCAACATATTTTGGATGTGCAAATAAATCTTTTTTCTGAAGGCTGCCTTTTATTGTTTCAAGTTCATCTAACACTGAACGAAGTCTTGCCTTGTATGAAGTTTCAATTGCTTCGCGTATAAGACGAACTGTATATCCATCTTTAATAGAATTGTTATACCAGTATTTATGAATGTAAGGACCAAAAATATCTTTTGAATTGAAATGAATTGTTTTATTCTTTCCAGTCGCATCTACAACTTTTGAATTAAGAAGCGGTGTTCCTGTAAGTGCAATTAAAACTGCATTCTTATCTGAATTAAAAAGGTTTGCAAGAAATGAGCCAGCAGGATTATAGCTGCGGTGTGCTTCATCCATAAAATATACTCGCTGAACATCTATATCATAATCATTTGGAGTTGCTATAGATTCTTCGCTGAACTTTTGAATGTTTACAACTGTAATTGTTGCTTCCCCATTTTTTGAAGTAGAAACCTTTGAAATATTATCCTTGAAATCTTCTTTTGAATTTACAACATCAACTTTTAAACCTCGGGCAATGAATTCATTTTTTGCCTGAGTCATGAGATCCAGACGGTCTACAATAAAGAAGAAGCGAACAGGTTTTGTAAGGCCAGCATAATAATCTCTTAAGAACTGGGAAACAAAATATGCAAGAGCTGTTTTACCAGAACCTTGTGTATGCCAGATAATTCCTTTTACCTGCTCAATTGACTTTTGTCTTGCATCTTCAATTTTTTCATGGATAGCTTTTGTTGCGAACATCTGCGGATAACGCATTATGTGTTTTTCAAGATGTGTAATTCCATTTTTATCAGTTCGTTCTACATAAGCAATTCCGTATTGCAACAAGAAGAGAAGTCGCTCAGGATTACATAAGGAAGTGATAATTCTGTTTGTTGGTGTAAATGGAGATTTATCTTTTTCGTAGAAAGTTTGCCCCATTATTTCGGGATGGTTGTTATCTTTTAGAATTAGTATTTCATTTTCTTCATCTTTTGCATCCACAGGTTTAATAAATGTTGCTTTTAGATAATTTTCATCTTCTTCTCGGAAATGATTGAAGAATGGTTTTTCATAACTTGCTGTTGCATAGAAAGCACCAAAAAGATTATCAAGGTCATCATCGTCATACTCCATGTTGTTTGAAAAAATCATCAGTTGAGTAATATTGATGAACTTGCGGAAGGTTTTATTTTGTTGCCTTTTTGTCATTCTATCGAATTCAGCTTTTATGCCTTCCTTATTGTTTGGCTTTTTTACTTCAATAAATACAAGTGGAATTCCGTTTATTAAGAGAGTAATGTCTGGGCGGAAATTATCTTCACTTTCAGGCTTTTGATATGTAAGTTCAGTTACTACATTATAAGTATTGTTTTCCGGGTGTTCAAAATCTATGAGTTTTATTTTGTTAGGACAACCGTCTACGTCAATTCCATTTATGAGATAATAATAAAACTTACGTCCTAAATCATCATTGCTAAGAGAATCTGAAAGTTTATGAATTGCCTTTTCAACTCCTAATGATTGAGAAAGGAATTCCAGCACAAGTTCTGCAGAAGATTTATCATATTCGGCTTCATTTATAACAGAAATAGATTCTTTAAAAATATCCAGGAATATATTCGTTTCTGCGTCAATCTTTTTACCATCATTAAGATACTCTTTGAGAGAAATATATTTGTATCCTAATCTTGTTGTATGAAACAAGGCAGGTAATTTTACACGAGTATCTTCTGTTGGTTTGATTCCGCTCATATAATGATTATAGCATATTTTTTGAGATTTTTGTATCTGAGATTTTACAGTGACTTTACTGTGACATATTTTTCTCCGAACTTTTATCTTTCTCCGAACCTTTTCTCCAAACTTTTTTGACCACCTTTTCTGACCACTTTTTTATTTTTCTGACCACCTCTACTGTTTATTTACAGTTATCTTTACAGTAATCTTTGCTATTTCCCATCTTCTTCCCCTCCCCCCACAAATGCATTATAATAACCCCATGAAAAAATCAGGAAAATTTATACTTATGCTCATAATTACCTCGCTTTTTGCCACCAGCTGCAGTAAATCTACTACCGGCCAACCCTACGCCACTCAAAAAGACAACGCCTGGTCGCGGAATGCGTGCGGGGCTTTTTCTATGGCCTATTATCTTGCGGAAACGAATCAGATTTCTAGCTCTGATGTTGCAAAGACTGCTAAAAAAATATATAAGAAAATTAAGTTTGACCCTTCGGCCGGATTTGGCGACTATAGTGATCCTTTTAAAATAATCAGGGAAAGTGCTCAGTATGCGGGGACCGTTTCTTTTAAAATGAATCTTTCGGCCCCTCAGACTCCTGGGGAAAAGCTTATGAAAATGCTTTTTGATTATGTGGGGGCTGATGGTTCGCAGTTTGAAGACATAACAGACCTTGGCACTGCGCTTGCGCAAGATGAATATGTAATTGAAATTGTTGTTCCGCGTGCTGGTGTTGATCTGGCATCTCCTATGAATAATCCGCTTCATTATGTTCTTACTTACTGGAAGGATGGTACTTTGTATACGCTGGACCCGGCGCGGGGAAAAGAAGAGCCTAGACAGAACTTTATTGATGGCACTACAACTAAATGGAGCTTTTGCAACAGCGGGATTTTCCTGAAGAAATAAAGATTTGCGGAGTACTTTTATGACTAACTTTTACAACACAACAGACATTCCCTGCTTTGGTGTTGCGGGAAACTTTACAGGACATCTTGAACAGGCTGGAGAAGCAGTTGATTTTAAAGATATAAAGACTGCGGAAGTGAATGCGCCTAAGGCAATCTTCCCTACTTATGTTCCGGCAAAAACCGGGGTGCCGCCTTTTCTTACCGTGTATCCGTTTAATTCTAAAAAAATAATTTTTCCCGAAGGCGAAGAAAAGCTTCAGATTGAGCCGGAATGCGCTGTGATTTTTGATGCTGTCTGGAATGGCGATACGCTTACTTCTCTTAAACCGGTTTGTTTTGGCGCTTCGAATGACTGCTCGATTCGTAAACAAGGCGCAAATAAAATAAGCCAGAAAAAGAACTGGGGGCCATGCTCAAAAGGTTTTTCCAACAATCAGATTGCGGCAGACGGCTTTGATAAGGGCTGCATTTTTGATAACTACCGAATTGCAAGCTTTTTAATCCGTAACGACAAGGTTTATGCTTATGGTGAAAACAGTGCTATCCGCGATTACAGCTACATTTACAAAAAGCTCACAGACTGGATGCTTGAAAAGTTTAACGGTCAGAAAGATGAAGGCCCCGCAGAAGATATTCACAGTTATCTTATTGCTACAGGACGCCCTGAGCAGATTATGGTTTCTATTGGTGCAACCCGCTACACAGAATGGGGAGAAACTAACTTTTTACAGAATAATGATAAGGCTGTTGTAGTTGTTTACCCTGAAAAAAAATACACACCAGACCAGATTCTTAAAATGGTAGAAGCCGGCGATTTTATGGACAACGAAGTTTCTGCCCTTATTCAAACTGTTGTGATGTAGAATTCGAAAGCTTTGGTAAAATTGTTATTCCGTGGAACGCTTCTTCTACTGTTCCTAACGGTAGTCCAAAATTAAAGAATGTTCCGGTTGCAATAACTTTTGAAACTCTTTCTTTTTTATCTTGTTCAGGATTGTTTTGCTCAGCAGCTTCCTGGGAAGAAATAAAATCGCATACAATTTCACGGGCTTTGTCGTAATCAGAAATTAAAATAAAAACTTTTATAGAAAAGCTTGAAGCTCCTCCAAGAGCATTCAGGGAATACATGCTGTTTATATGCTCGTTTTCGACATATGTCGGGATATTTTCGGCTGCAAGAAGGCTTCTTAAAACCGAACAGACAGCAAAGCTTCCTACTGCTAAAAACTGCTGAGTTTGTTCGCCTTTTTCTATTCGTTCAAAATAGCCTTTTTCAAATTCGTCTACATTCTCTAATGCCTGATTATGTTCTTCTTCATTTGTGTATAATTCAGAAAGGTCCTTACCAGCACGCATCTTCTTGATTGTGCTTACCCCTGCAAACACAAACCATATTAACATTGCGCCAAAAAGTGTATACATGATGATTTCGAATACTAACATATTATTTTCCTACGCAGAAATTTGCAAAAATTGAACCAAGGATATCGTCCGGAGTGATTGCACCGGTTACTTCAGAAAGGGAATCGAGCGCATCTTCCAGATCCTGAACAACTGCATCTAGCGAATAATTGTCACTGGCTGTTGCAAGCGCGTGACGCGTACATTCCAAGGCTTCGGCAACTGCGTCTTTCTGGCGGGCGGAGCCTAAGCCTGCCTGTTCGCGTTCGGTGTCCAGGCCTTGGGTTAGTAAGGATTCAATCTGGTTGAAAAGGTCGGAAAGGCCGGTGCCGGTTTTGGCGGAGATGTAGGCTTGGTTAAGCGGCCCTTCGACAAGCTCAGGGACCCCGATGCCTTGGGGTTCCTGAGCTTGTCGAAGGACCCCACCGGAAGGCACGTCACACTTATTCCACACAACAATCAGCGGCACTTTGCAGCTTTCAATAAACTCTTTATCTTCCTCATTCATTCCTGCAGCAGAATCTATCAAATACAAAACAACATCTGCTTCGTGAACAAGGCTTCGGCTTATTTCTACACCCTTTGCTTCAATAACATCTTCTGTGTCGCGGAGGCCTGCTGTATCAAACAGGCGCACAGGAATACCGTTAATTCCAGCCCAGCTTTCAAGCCAGTCGCGGGTTGTTCCTTCTATGTCGCTTACAATTGCTCGCTCTTCTTTTAAGATTGCGTTAAACAGTGAAGACTTTCCTGCATTTGTACGGCCTGCAAGAACTACTCGTGCTCCATCCTGGTACAATTTTTCACCACGCCATGAAGCAACAAGCCCCGCAAGACGCTTTTCTGCCTTTTCCAGATCCCCTTTATCAAACGTATCTGCAATAGTTTCTTCATCTTCCGGATACTCAATTTCTACTTCTATTGCGGCAAGTGTATCTACCAGCAGCTTTTTTATTGAATCAATTTCTTCGTAAAGGGCACCGGCAAGGCGTCCGGCAGCGTGCGAACGAGAATCATCTGTATGGCTGTCTATAATTTCACGGACTGCTTCTGCTTTTGTTAAATCAGTCTTTCCGTTTATGTAAGCACGGAAAGTGTACTCGCCCCTGTTGGCCTGACGGAAGCCGCTTTTAAGCATAAGGTTTTGAATTGCAGTAACAACAGCAGGTCCTCCATGGCAGAATATTTCTACCATATCTTCGCCTGTGTAAGATTTTGGCGCGCGGTATACGGCACACATAACCTCGTCGATCTTCGCACGCCCTTCGACAGGCTCAGGGACCCCAGCTGGTTCAACTATCCACCCATAAACAATTGTATTCCCAGGAGCTTCAAGCAATGCGCGCGGTCTTAAAAAAACCTTGCTTACAAGTTCAATACAGCCCTTGCCCGAAACGCGCACTATTCCCAAAGCAGCTGGTGCAAGTGCTGTTGCAATAGAGGAAATTGGTTCTTCCGGTGTGTACTGGTCTAGTGCCATTACTAGTTATGATACCGTTTTACATTCGAGTTTTGCAATAACGGAGAGTAATAATCGTCATCATCTTCAGGGTAAAGATTCAGAATGCTGTCTAAAACAGATAAATCGGCATCTTCTACTGTTGAAACAAGCGGCTTCATTGTTGTACCAATTGCAGGCTTTTTGAATTCCCAGCTTGATTCAGGCGCAGTTCCAATAAAGCTTTCTGTATCTGTTACATCGCGTGGAGTTATTCCATATTCGCCGGAATTGTTCCAGCACATGTAACCACGGTTTATAGAATCGCGAACTCCAAAGAATTCCTTTCGTATATAATCTTCGTCGTAATACTGCCGGTCGTAACTGACATTAAGATAGAAACACTGAACCCACGGCCTGATTATAGAACGGTTACGGCACATGATTGTATTTCGGAAGGAACCGTAATAATAAATGCGATAAGTTCTGTCGGCATAAGGCGCGTAGTTTAAGAAAGTCTGCTCAAAGTGGCTCGGATAGAACATAGGCCCAATTACGTCTACATATTCAGCAAGCAGTTCAGAATCCTGACCTGTATGTGAACCACTTCTATACCAGCCGTTTGCACCGTAAATATCAATTCCAATTGGAGCGTCTATATTTTCACGGGCATATGACAGGAAAGAAATAAGAGCAGACTCTTTATCCATGCCTTTGTCCTGCCAGCGGTATTTTGCATTGTAAAGGTTTTCGCCGTCTGTTGGGAAACGTATATAGTCAAACTGAATTTCATCAAAGCCGCGTGCAATCAGTTCTTTTGCAACTGCGATATTATATTCCCAAACTTCTTCTGAATAAGGGTCTACCCAGTGCTCATCGTAATACTGAGTTTCGGTTCCGGTAACATTACCTTCATCGTCTACAATATCTTCGTAGCCTTTAATACCGGTCCAGGCTTTGTTGTATTTTGCATCCCAGACTGCATATTTCCCGCCGCCATATTTTGTAAGACATCGGTCTTTAAATGTTACAATTCGCGCAATAAGATATATATTTTCTTTTTTGAATTCTTCAATGAATTTTTCAAGGTCTACTGCGTAAGTAGAAACTGTTCCTTTTTCGAGCAGCAGAGGATCTTTTGTCTGATATCTGAGGTAACCGTAATCATCTTTCATATCAATTACGATTGCATTCATATTTCTATCTTTTACGATTTTCTTAAACTTGTTGATTCCATCCATATTGCGGCACTGATAAGCCGAAGCATAAATTGCTTTTTTACCGTTTGCCTTTTCTGCGTATGGTGAATTAATTGTTCCAGGATAAAGCAGCCAAAGTTCATTAAGCAAAATGCCCTTTCCAAAACCGCTTCGTGACTGAGGAATCCATGCAGTGTTAATCATCCCGGGAACTCTGGCAAATGCTTTGTTCCAGTCATTAAACATTACAGGTGTTCCAGGACTCTTAAGTGTGTTTATATCAAGCGAACCAATTCCTTCAAGATGTGTATAAACAAGAACATCATCCATCAGCGTAAGTCCGTCAAAAGAATCTACAGGCTCTGTGCTTCTGTAAATGAGCACACCGCTTTTGTTTTCCCAGTCCAGTTTGTAAAGACAAGGAAGATATGACTGTGAAATATAAATTTCTGTATAACGTGAGCCATTCTGATTTGTTCGTATAACAGGAAGGATATCTGCAATTTCATCTGCAGAAGAAAGCGACTGCATTTTTTCAAAGCCTTTTTCTATATCTATCCATTTGCTTTTTTTATTCTGCGGCAAGATATATGAAAGACCATAAATTGCATGCGACATGAATACAACAGTTTCTTCGTTGAGTGTGGCTACTGCAACTGCTTTTATTCCTGTAGACTTTGTACTTGCTGAACCAAGCGAAGTCCAGTTCTGACCTGCGTCGCTTGAATAATAAACGTTATCTTTTGTGGCTATTACCATCTCTGAATTATTCAGCGGGTTTACACTAAAATCCTTAAGCACCTGAATCTGCAGAGTCAGAGATTTATTTTTGCCATCATATTTTTTAATAGTAAGGAAAGGAAGTCCGTTATCGCGTTCTACAAAAGTTTTTAAATCTTCTGTAAAGAAAAGTCCCTTCTGGGTGCGGATAAACCAGCCGTCTTTTGTGCCGGCAATTGAGTTCCCAATATATTCAGGAAGACTTACACGCACAATCTGATCAACGCGTGCTTCTGTCCAAATAGGAATTACATTATTTGAGGAAGTAACTTTAAATAATCCGGAATCGGAACCAACAAGAAATACATCTGCATCGGTTTGTGATTCTGCCGAGGCTGTAATTTTGCCCGGTAACTGATAAAGAGGTTTTGTGTTCTGAGCATAGGCCTGCTGAGCCGGAACACAAAACAACAACAACGAAATGAGTATACTTATCATACTCTTATTATCGGAAGAATTTAGGGTAGTGTTTAAAAAAAAGATTCCCGTGTCAAGCACGGGAATGACAGACCTGTGTCATTGTCGGGCTTGACCCGACAATCTATTATACAATTTGGTCGAGTGTGTCTACTACTGCAGAGTCGTAGAAGCCTGGCTGTTCGCGGAGCTTTTCGATTGCTGTTTCCTTGTCCATTGCCTGGCGGTAGTTACGGCGGCTCGACATAGAAACATATGTTTCTGCAACACGAATAAGGCGTGCAATCTGTGGAATTTCGTCGCCCTTAAGACCGTTAGGATAACCTGAACCGTCCATGTTTTCGTGGTGCTTTTTAGAAGCGTCATCGAATACTTCCCAGTACTTCTTTGGAACAAAGTCAAGATATTTTTCTGCAATATTTACGTGATTATGCATTTCCTCTTTCTGTTCATCAGTAAGAGTTTCTGTTTCCCAGATTGCAGGATCTACTCCAAGGAAACCCGCATCGTAAATCATTGCAGCACAGAAGTTGAGCATTGAGTTACCCTGTGAAAGTCCAAGCTGCATAGAAAGCTTATATACAAGTTCACTAACGTTCTTAGAGTTATTCTTGCGGTTTGTAATCTGGTCAATCTTTGTACCAATTTCTTCACACTTAACTGCAAGCTGCTTGAGTTCTTCTTCATCTTCCGGTGTAAATGTAACATCTGGTAAAGCAGCTGCCGGAGCCCATGTAGAAGTTCCTGCAAGCTTAAGAGGAGCGCTCTGACCATAAAGGTCTGTTGCACCACCAAGCATAATGCGGTTTGTATTGCCTGTATTTTCTGCAATAAGGCGGAATGCCTGCATGTACTGTTCCTGGCGTTCTGCCTGAAGCTTCATACTGCGGCGTGCAATTACAATTACTACAAGGACAATCAATAATATAAGAAGGGCAATTCCAACAATTGAAAATACCATGATTTTTGTTGATTTTGCCTGAGTTTTAGATGATTCCTTTAAGGCTTCTGCCTGATCAGACATAGAACCCTGCAAATCTGCAAAACCAGTCTGAATAGATTTAAGTGTCTTTTCTGAATTTTCGTTTGATTTAGCAAGCTCTTCTGCCTGTGTCTTCATAGATTCAGCAAGTTCTGCACTAGATTCAGCCTGTTTAGAAATTGCTTCATTCTGCTTTTCAATTGCTTCTGTCTGTTGTTTTATAGACTTCTGCTCTTCATCATGTCGCTTTTGAGCAGCTTTTTCACTAGCCTCAAGTTCAGCCTTTCGCTGTTTTTCTGTTTCAACTTTCTGCTTTTCTTCTATCTGTGCTATAAGCTTTTCTATTTTTGTATTCTTAACATCCGGATATTTATCCAGCATGATTTTTACTTCACTAAGAGCAGCACCATCATATTTTTCAAGAATACCTTCGAGTCTCTGCGAATAAATGAGTTTTGCTTCAGAAACAACAGAAGCTTTTACATTTGGTTCTGCATCATTCATCATCTGAAGAGCACCATTTATTTTCTTATAGGCAGTCTCAATGTCACCTTCATCTACAGCTTCTTCTGCAGCATCAAGCTGTTTCTTTACCAGAGCAGAAGTATCTGCGGCAAAAACAGAAACTGTTACGAATGCGAAGATTATTGCGGCAATTATTCTTTTATACTTATCTAATAACATTTTCAACTCCAAATCCTATGATAGCGCTAAGATGGTTTTCGGTACCACCCTGATTTAATATCAAAAGTGTATCTCTTGCTCCCAGGTTGAAAACAAGTTTAACTCTTTCAAGTTCTGCAAATGGAATTGCAAGGGATCCCTTAAAGCTCAATGCCTGATAGTCACCTGTTAAAAGTCCTCCAAGCAGATAATTTGCATCTACATTAAGTGCAACGTTTCCTAAATTAACGGAACTTAACTGAACACCAATCAATGGCGATACAACGTTTCCGTAGAAAGCACTCTGAACTTTTTCAATTGCAGCAGAAACTGTTCCTTCCTTATTCTTAAGAACACCAAGATCACTAAAGCCTAAACGGAAGAATAATTTTGGTGCAAATGGGAATGCAACTTTTGGAGCAATTTCAAAATTGAATTCCATTGGTCCATTGTTGAATTCCATAAACTTAAAGTCAAAGAAAACGTCTCCACCAATTACAATTGATTTTGGAATAGAATATTCATATGTAAAGTCGAGCGAAATACCTTCGGACATAACAGGCTTATCAAGATTCTTTGCAGAAACAATACCAAAGTCTATCATACCAAAGTTTGCATTCCAGCGGTATTTTTCGGTTCGTTCATCCTTTGCCGAAACATATACCTGCTTTCCTTCCGATGTTGTTACAACGTTGTAATCCTTTTGTGCAGAAGCAAGAATCTTTTCTTTTTCTGCTTCCTTCTTTGCAGCTTCGGCTAAGGCCTTTTGTTCCTGCTCTACTTCATACTGCTGCTGAATCTGGTAAGCTTCGGCAATTGTGGCATAAAGGTCTACTGCATCTTCATCTTCAAAGTCACCGTCAATGTTGTTATCAATAATAATATAAATTGCTGTCATGGCAAATTCATATTCGTTATCAATAATCAAACGGCGAACCTTTTTCTTCGTGTAGTTTTCCATAAGGTAGTAATATTTGTCATCTACATTTTCACGAAGGATATTTGCAAGCTCTTTGTCTGCCTGTTTAACAAATATAATATCTATTTCTTTGTAAACCTTACTTACATATTCTTCTACCGCAAACAGATTGCCTGCTGTCAGAATAAGAACCAGAGTAAGGAAAAACGTTTTGAGTCTTTTCGTCAAAATCATAAGCACCTCAAACTAAACCAAAAACTCCTGCACTAGAAAATGTTCACACGAAGACCTAATGAGCCTTGAGGAATCAATCTCTTGATATCATCACTAGCAACGTCCGATGGAATGAACCACAAAGAGAACTCTGTATACATCGAGAACGTACTGAACATTTTTATTTCACTTAAATGAACTCTAGGGAATTCAAGCTGAGCAAGAACTGCAGAAAGCATTTGTCCTTCACCAGAGTTTGTTTCAGAGAAGTAGTTGAACTGAGCACCTACCGCAACGCTTGCACTGAGCCAGTCAAAGTCGTGACCAAAGAAGAAGCTGAACGGTATTGTAGAAATGTTGGCAAGAAGTTTTCCACCAAAGATGTTTCCACCATAACGGAGCTCTGTCTGTTCACGAGAAAGGAATGTATTAACAGCATCTCGCTGTTCCTGTGTATACTGACCAAATACAAACTGAAGTTTAACGTTATCATCAAAGAAGGTAAGACCTGCACCTAATTCGAACAATGAAGCACCCCAGAAGTGGAAGTCTACATAAAGTCCCTGGATGAATGATGGAACTTCGTAAGAAGACTTGTCACCTTTTCTAAGAGAGATAGTTACCTTTTCAAGTCCTACTTCATCTTTAGAAAGTCCCGAAGCTTCGAGCATCTGGTTGTAGCGACCGCCGTTGTTTGGAGCAATAAGGCGTACTGTTGGAGCTGTGTTATCAATCTGAACGATTGTTCTTTCAATAGCAACTTCGCCGTTCTTCATTGTGGCACGAATCAACAGGAAGTGATATCCTTCTGTCCAGTCCTGATTTTCTACACGGTAGAGCCACTTGTCGTTTGTAGAAAGCTCTTCGAATGTCTTACCGTTATCAAAACTCAATTCTACCTTTGCAACTGTCTTTG
The DNA here is from genome assembly GCA_017551545.1 of Treponema sp. Classification (GTDB taxonomy): domain Bacteria; phylum Spirochaetota; class Spirochaetia; order Treponematales; family Treponemataceae; genus Treponema_D. Next base: position 24,304 of record JAFZLJ010000157.1, read on the forward strand.
CAGCAACCATGTCTTTGAATTCTTTAGAAGCATCTTTTGCCTTGGCAGCAGCTACTTCATCAGGATCACGACTGTAACCTGCACGTCCCTTAAGGTATGGTCGGCGCATAGCAAAGTCACCGTATGTAAAGTTATCGAGTGTAATCCATGGACCAATTGAGCTGTATGTAATTGTCTGAGTAATAGAAGGAACCTTGCGTCCGTCTTCAAGAACGGCTTCTACATAATATGTATGAGTTCCGTCTGTCATATCTGTAATAACAGCCTTAATTGGATTTCCGTCATAATCAAGCTCACCTGTGTTAACTTCTGAAGCAGGAGTAATTTCGAACTTGAAGAAGCCTGAATCTGTAAGAGATGTTTCTTTTACAAACTTGTCATCTACATAAAGCTTGAGAGAAGAAATCTTGCCTTCAATATTTGAAGAAGCTTGACCGTAAATGTTGAAGTTACCGTTCTTGTGTTCACCGTTGAGTGGGTAAAGAACGTCTACAACTGCAGGCGGCTTAGACTTATCAAGGTGAATGTTACGGCTAACGTTTGTTCTGTTTCCGGCTTTATCTTCTCCAGAAAGTTCTACGTTATAGAAGCCGTCTGGTAAATCTGTAATATCAAGAGTTTCACCAATGATGTTGTTGATTGGAATAGAACGCTTGATAGCTTCTGAAGTCTTTTCCATGTTACGGATTGTAATGTAGAGATCTGAAATTTCTACGTTATCGAATGCATAACCAGAGAAGAAGATCTGACCTGTAGAAGTAGAATCATCGAGTGGGAGGTCAAGAGAAATATCCGGAGCATCGTTATCGATGTTGATCAAACTTGAGTACAAGCCCTTAATTCCGTAATTATCTGTAATGCGTAAGAATACTACCTGAGTACCACCAGGAATTGCACGTGTATCAACTTTGTATGACCACTCTTCCTGTCCTACTGCATCGTTATAGCTGTTACCGTTATCAAGAGAAAGTTCAACCTTCATGATACCGTTCTTATCGCTTGCAACACCCGAAATTGTGATTACTTCGCGAACAGAAGTATCGATTGTAGGAAGTTCTACTGCACCCTTTGGCTCTTCCAAAGAAATGCGGAATGTTCTCTGAGCAACTTCACCCTGTACACCATTAACGTCTACTGCATAAATATAAATTGTATGCTCGTTATCTGTCATTGATGCAAGTGGTACATCAATAGAGAAGCTTGTTCCAGGTTCAGGAATCTGCTGATATTCTGCATCATCAATCTTGTACCAGATTGTAGAAGGACCATCATCATCGTAAACAACGCCCGAAATTGTAAAGTCACGGGTGATTACCTGAAGTTCATCCGGAACGTGAATTTCGGCAACTGGAAGGTCTGACTTATTATCGATTGTGAAGTCCCAGCCTTCAATTGCTGTTCTGTTTCCAGCGTCATCTGTAAAGATAAACTGCATGATATCATCAATTGGGCGTTCTTCTGTACCAACGTGAGTAAATACGAGTGGTTCAAGAGGGATTTCGCTTCGTTTTTCTTCGCGGTCCTTGCTGCCAATCATAAGATATTCGGCTTTATTGAACCATCCGTTGTCGTCTACCTTGAATACAATGAGGTTATCACCGTTTACAATATCAATTGCAAGAGGTTCAACTACACTTACAACAGGTGGCGTTGTATCTTTAAATGCTGCCGTTGTTACAAGTGCAGTATGACCTGCGTTATCGAATGCGCGGATATCAAGGCGGATAAGTCCGTCTTCCATATATTTAATGTCTACATCTTCGCTGAATGTTACACCAAGACCCTTTGCATCGCCCTTAAGAAGAATTTCCTGCCAGGTTTCGCCGCCGTCAAGAGAGTATTCTGCACGACGAACACCAAGAGCATCTGCAATTGTTCCCGAAAGTTTAACTGTTTCACCAAGCCAGTCATGAAGTTCTGGTGTGAGCAGGTTAAGCTGTGGAGCTTCTGAGTCTGCAAGGAAACTGATTGGTTCTGTCTTAAATACATCACCAAAGCGGTCTGTTACCTTTAATACTACATTCTTGTAAGTTCCGTCTTTTGTTGCATAAAGAGTAATGAACTTACCTTCTGTTTCAATAGCAAGTCCGTCTGTAACACCTTCAAGTTCTGCACGGATTGGACCTGTTACATTTGCATAGAAGTTATATTTTGAACCGTCAAGGAGTACCCAGTTTGCATCATGTTCATCAAAGAAGGTTCCTACTCCGGCATAGCTGTAGATTTTTTCTTCATCATCTGTAATTTCATAAGTAGTATCACGAACAACAGTAATAGAACCTGTAACAACCTGCTGCAATGAACCGGCCTTAATAGTAATACTGATTTTATTTACACGTGCAGGAAGATTATTAAGAGGAACATCTGCAATCCAGCGTGTGCCTTCCGGTTTAGAAAGCTTAACTGCACCAGTCTGGCGCTGATCTCCACCAGGAACTTCCTCACCTGTAATTTCATAATTTACTGCACTTACTGTTGCACCAGTGTCAATGTAGAGTCTCATGTATTTAGGCTCTTTAGAAGCACCGTATGGAAGAACAACAGGCATACCGCTGAAGTATGGATTTCCGTCTACTTCAACAATATTTGCAGAAAGTGTCGGAGCTTTCTGTGCTGTATATTTTGCTGTTCCCCAGGTAAGAGAATTTGCACCTTCTACCATTTCTGTACGTGGGAATGCCTTGAAGTTTTCATCAAGCTCGCCCTGGTAAGTTGTAATTGCATAAACATCAAATGCGTCTATCCATGTAACAACTGCAGCCTTTGGAGCAGGCATTTTTCCACCTACTTCTTCAATTTCCGGAAGGTTATTGAATGCAACTGCTTTTGCAACTTTATTTCCACCGGCACTTTCGGCAATGAATTCTACTATATACATTCCCGAAGCCAATGAATATGTATCAAGATTAAGAGACCAGTTTCCGTCTGTTCCAACTGGAATGCTCTGGAAGCTTTCTTCTACAGGAAGTGCAGTTACTTTTGCAACAGTACCAGTTTTGCTGTCCATTGTTGCTTCTGCACCAATAATTCTATAGCTTAAGCCGCCTACTCCAGTTTCGCATTTTACAGAACCTGTAATTGTGAATTCTGTGTAGCGTGCTTTAATAGCCTGAGAATCTGAATAATTATTAATAAAGAGGTTTGGCAAAACGTTGTCGTTCTTAAAGATAAGAGGACGAGATTCTGCAACCTTACCCTTGTCTGTTGTAACTCTAACTACAACTGGTTCTGAAGCACCAATAGCGTTTCCTGGGAAAAGCTTAATCTGGTTTCCTTCGAGGAATGCATTTGCAAATGGAGTTTCAGGAACAATTTCTACCTTGGCAGCAGTTCCACCAATGAGGTAACCTGTTGCAGGGAAGTCCGGATTATTTATGATAGAACCGTCTTCGGCAACTGTGCTGTCGTCGAATACAACAATCGGGTCATCGTTTTTAACAAGAGCAGTATTTGTTACATAGAACAAAGCCTTGTATTCTGTTGTACGGTCAATTACATCTGTAACTGTGATTCTTACAGGAACAAGTCCCTTTGCAAAGTTTGAAGTTACAGGAATTGAAACTGTATATGAAGTAAGATTTTTAAGAATTTCATCGCGTGGTTCCTGACCGGCTACTACAATGTGTGCCTCTTTAATTCCAAGAGGAGAAGTTGCTGTAACAGAGAAAGTCTTTCCTGATTCAGGATGGATTTCCATTCCGTTTACAAAATCAACTGTTTCTTTTCCGGCAGTAACTACTCCCTGTGTAAATTCAGGAGCTGCACCTCTTGAAACAATCTGAACTGTAACAGGATTTCCTTCTACTCCGTTCTGATCAATACCAGTAATTGTGATTTTATGATTTCCGGCAGCCAGATCAGATGCCTTGCAAAGTTCATAATAGTAAGAGCCCTTTGTCTGCTGGATGATTGGTTCATTTGCATCGAGCTGGATTTTTACAGATTCAACGCTGTCGTCATCTGTTGCAAAACCGCGGACAAATACAGGTTTGCTGTCTCCTGCATAAATTTCGCCGGCAACAGGTTCTGTAATTGTTACAACAGGTTTATCATCTTCCTGATTAAGAAGAATATTCTTTGTTACTTCTACAACGTTGTTTGCACGGTCAATTGCCTTTACAGTAAACTTGCGTGATTTATCTTTAAGACCAATTGTGTCTACAGTAACTGCCCAGTAAGGGTTACCAGGAACAAGTTCAAATACACCGCTCTGATCTCCGAATGTCCACGAAAGATCTGTAACACCTACGTCATCTTTTGCAAAACCGGCAACAGTGAATTTTCCGTTTACGGCATCTTCTTCCGGATAAACAATCTGAACATCAGGCTTAGTATTATCTATATAATAGAGGAATGCGTAAGCACCTTCGGAAGTTGCATTATCTACAGCCTTAAACCAGATAACAGAAGGACCATCCGGGAATTTGCGTGTATCTAATGAAATAGAAAATTCTACAGTATCGAACTGCTTTGTTTTAGAAAGTTTTACAGGAATCCAGAACTTTCCGCTGTCTACAGAATAGTAAAGTTCTTTAATTCCGTTACCATCGCTTACAGTACCTTTGAAGTTTACGTTACCACTAACAAGCTGACCCATGCCAACGTTTTCTACAGCAGTAAGAGGCTGTTTACGGTCGAGCTGCCATGTAAGCTTTACAGGTTTACTTACAACAGGTTCGTCGTTAATGTCGTAACCTGTTACTTTGATTGTATGAGGACCTTCTTCAAGGTTGTTTGTATCAAGATAATAAGACCAGAATTCGGTTCCGTCTGCTACAACTAATTTTTCATATTCAGTGCCTTCATCAAGGAGGAGTTCAACCTTAGAAACACCATCATCGTCGACACAGGTACCAACAATGTTCAAGTTGCCGACAACGCGCATGTTAGTATAAGGGTTAGTAATACCACAAATAGGCCTGTCCGATTCAGGGTCTACATACAAATTGAACGGACCTTCAATATGTTCATTACCACCAAGGTCCGAAGCCGTAATCATAATATTGTACTTAACGGCTTTTTTCTGGGTTTTTCCTTCCAGATCAAAATTCTCTTTCCAGCTGTTTACATTATCAACATCAATTTCTTCGATATCACCCTTTCCGTGAGCAAAAGAAAAGCTGCAGATACTACAGAGGAACAACAAAACGAATAAACTTTTTGAATACTTCATACTACTTTTAAAACTCCTTCTGATGAAAAAATAGTCATAGTTTATCTTTTCAATTATCGGCAGATTATGGTGCATTCTGCACAAAAATCTAGAGCCCCGAAAAATTCAAACTACAACATTTTTCCCATTGTTGCACATATATTTTACACTATAAATTGTAGAAAAGCAAAATTTTTAAGAAATGGTTGTGATTTTTCTTGCCGATTTCCCGTTTTTTCAATATCTTTAATAGAAGAATATAATTATAAGAGGTATATATAAATGGCTAAACAATTGTTATTCAGCGAAGATGCACGCAAAAAGCTTTTGAGCGGTGTTGAACAGATTTCTAAAGCTGTAAAAACAACTTTGGGACCTTGTGGAAGAATGGTAATGCTCGATAAGAAATACGGAGCACCTACAATCACAAAGGACGGCGTTTCAGTTGCAAAAGAAATTGAACTGGAAGACCCTTATGAAAACATGGGAGCACAGTTTGTTCGCGAAGTTGCTTCAAAAACAAATGATGATGCCGGAGACGGAACAACAACAGCAACAGTACTTTCTTACGCACTTGTTCGCGAAGGAATTAAGTCTGTAGCAGCAGGTATGCGCCCTATCGAAATCAAACGCGGTATGGACAAGGCTGTTAAAGTTGCAGTTGACGAAATTAAAAAGAACGCAAAGCCTGTAAAAGGTGCTGATGATATTACAAACATCGCAACAATTTCTGCTAACAACGACCCAGAAATTGGTAAAATGCTTGCAGATGCAATCGAAAAGGTTGGAAAAGACGGTGTTATCACTGTAGAAGAATCAAAGAACATGGATATGACTGTTGATACTGTTGAAGGTATGCAGTTTGACCGCGGATACATTTCTTCTTACTTTGTAACAGACCGTGAACGCATGGAAGCAGACTTTGACGATGCATTTGTTTTGATTTATGACAAGAAGATTTCTGCAATGAAGGATCTTTTGCCAATTTTGGAAAAGGTTGCAAACGCAGGACGCGCACTCGTTATCATTTGTGAAGATGTAGACGGTGAAGCTCTTACAACCCTTGTTTTGAATACAATCCGTGGAACAATCAAGTGCTGTGCAGTTAAGGCTCCTGGCTTTGGCGACAGACGTAAGGATATGCTCCAGGATATCGCAATTTTGACAGGCGGAACTGTAGTAAGCGAAGAAGTTGGTCTTAAGCTTGAATCTTGCGGAACAGAAGTTCTTGGTCAGGCTAAATCAATCAAGATTGACAAGGACAACACTACAATTGTTGGAGGAGCAGGAGCTTCTAAAGCAATTAAAGACCGCGTTGCAGAAATTAAGAACGCAATTGAAAAATCAACTTCTACATACGATAAGGAACAGCTTCAGAAGCGCCTTGCAAAGCTTGCAGGTGGAGTTGCTGTAATCAGCGTTGGTGCTAATACAGAAACAGAAATGAAGGAAAAGAAGTTCCGCGTAGAAGATACAATTGCTGCAACCCGCGCTGCCCTTGAAGAAGGTGTTGTAAGTGGTGGTGGTATGGCTTTGATTGAAGCTGCCAAGGCCCTTGCAACAATCCCTGAAGATTTGAGCGAAGATGAAAAGGTTGGTTACAAGATTGTACGCCGTGCACTTGAAGAACCAATCCGCCAGATTGCAGAAAATGCAGGTCTTGACGGAAGCGTAATTGCAGAACGCGCAAAGAACGAAAAGAAAGGCATTGGTTATGATGCACGCCTTGATAAGTGGGTGAATATGCTTGAAGCCGGAATTATCGATCCTGCTAAGGTTACTTGTTCTGCTTTGAAGAATGCGGCTTCTGTTGCAGGTACATTGCTTACCACTGAATGTGCAATTACAGATATTCCTGAGCCTAAGGCACCTCCTGCACCGGCTCCGGATATGGGTGGAATGTACTAATAACATGACTACATAAGAAAAAAAGGGGTGCTTACGGCACCCCTTTTTTTATGCCTGTAACCAAGTCCACGTTATCTTGTTAAATAAGTAAAGTAACCATGGTATAAAAACAAAAAGCGCGCTTTCTGTATTAAATGCAAAGACTAATACAGGAGGTCTTTATGAAAAAGTTATTTTTAACAGTGGCTGCAATTTTTGGAATTGCAATTCTTATGACGGGCTGCCCGAAACCTGCGGGTGGTGATGATAACATACCAGAAAGCCGGCATGAAGTATCAGGTAAATTTGGTACATGGTCTGCACCTTACGAAGTCGGCGACATTGTATTCAGCGACGGTTCTGCAACGCCTTACACAGCAAATCTTACACTCACAGACGAACAAAAAGCTGCTGCAATTGCGGTAATCTTTTACAAGGGAACGGGGTTGAATTCTGATGACAGCAACAGAACCAGGACACTTGGAGTAGGCTTAAAGCAGATTCATACTAAATGGTGTAAAGATAATGCAAGCGCCTATAGCAGAACAATCACTCCGATTATATGCACACACACAGGAACGTCTCCAAATGTAAGCTTTTCGGGCGATAAAAACGGAAGCGATAATCTTAAACAGATTGGTGATTTTTTAGTAAGCCTTAATGGTCCGGTAAATGACACAATAGTTCAAAATTCCTCTGTTGCAGAAGAAAAATATCCGGGCTTTTATTTTGCAAAAAACTACAAGAATACTGCAAATAACCTGGCCGGCACAAGGTTTGAAAGCGGCTGGTATGTACCAAGCATTGCAGAATTATTTGAAATGAATACCTGCATGACAGACAGCGAAAACGGCTTTGATTTAGATGAAGCGCTTGCTTTGTGTGGAGGAAATGACAACAGAATCAGAGGTAAAACCTTCTGGTCTTCCTCTGATCATCAATATACAGAAACGCTTGCTTATTATCTGGAATTCGGTGGTACAAAAAGTTCACCACCAGTATTACCTAAAATAAATAATTATTTTGAAAAGAAAGGTGACTGTTATTTTTGTGCCATTCGCGAATTCTAAAAGAAACTGGAGGATTATATGAAAAAACTATTTTTGATATTAGCTGCAATTTTTGCAGTTGCAATGATAACCGGATGTACTCAGTCGTCTAGTCCTGCTGGTGGTGGAAATGGGTCGGCTGTAACAACAAAAACAATTAAAGCTGCACCAGATGCTGTGGGTGATATTGTCTTAAAAAATGGAACCGCCATTGCTTACTACGACGGGCTCACATTAACCGACCAGGAAAAAGCCGATGCCATTGCAGTAATCTTTTATGCAGGTGGTGATAATGAACTTGGTAACAGGAAGCTTGGGGTTGGGTTGTATGAATATTATCATACCCGTTCATATTACGCACAGAACTCAAATACTACGGGTAGAAAAACAAATGAAGCAAATAATGAAACAAATGGCTTAAATAATCAAAAGGTAATGGAAAATTATGATGATTATAAAACACAACATATTTCAGATTTTGATTCCGACCATCTTGACAACTTGAACTATCCTGCCTTCTATTGGACCGGAAATTATTATGACTGGGATGGTGTAGATATACCTTGGGATGAATCTAATCCTAACGCTTTATGTAAGAACTGGTATGTTCCGGCAACAAAAGAACTTAAAAAGCTTCTGGAACAAAGCACTCTTGTGAACAAGGCATTTGCAAAAATTTCTGATACTGCAGATAAATTCCCTGAAACAGGTTATAAATCTTACTGGTCTTCTACTACTGATAATACTCCTACAAATTCAATTTCCCCGGAAATGTATGAAAATGCATATTACTTTATATTAGAACCTCAGGCTTCGACAAAAATACAGGGACCTTATTCGATTAAAAAAGACACTGCTTTAGCGGTTCGAGCAATTCATGCCTTCTAAATAAACCCTTACACGCGAAATGTGATAATTGATATGTTTCGCGTGTAAAAATTGGCTTAAAAAAGTGCAAAATACACGCGAAATGAGGAGAATGTTGATTTTCGCGTGTAAAATCAGGAGAGACATACCCCAGAATCCTTGAAATTTACACGCGAAAATCATTGAACTCGTGATTCCGCGTGTATCTGTCTCAAAATCGCCTGTAAAACTACGTGTGAATTTGCTTTTGTGCCTTATTTCGCACGTAATTCCATGAAAAACCAGTTTACTTACCCGCGGGGGGTTTTTGGGGGCGGCGAGCCCCCTAGGAGAAGGGGGTGTGGCGAAGACCGAAGGGCTGAGCCCAGGGGGAAGGCTTTCCCCCTCATAGTACCTCATTCTTTTTCATTTGCGAATAACGCATTTTGGATTTATAATTAGAATATCTCATTTTTAAGGATGCGCTATGAATGTTCACAATTTAATGGAAGATCTTGTTATTCAGAATGTTGGCGAAATGTATGAACAGGTAAAAGAGGCTAAGGCTGCGTGGCTTACCTGCGACTGCGAAAACTGCCGGCTTGATACTGTAAGCTATGTTTTGAACAGGATTCCGCCTAAATATATTGTTTCGGGACGCGGTGTTACTCATGCTACGGAAACTTTGAACAACAAGCAGTTTATGGCAGATGTGAATGCGCTTATTCTTGAAGGAATGCGGACTGTAAGCTCTACAAAGCGTCCTTTCCACGGAAACGACAGACGCGAAAATACTGTTATTGCAGACGACAAACCTTCATTCAACTTTCCAACATTTACCGGAACTATTCTGGACGGCTCTACTTTTGAACCGATTACAGGTGCAATCGTTACTATGAAAATGGACGGCAAGCCTGTAGAAATGATTGATAAAACATGGAGCAATCCATACACAACATGCAAAAGCACAAAGGGAACTTTTTCTTTCTGGGCAAAACCTATTACTGCAGAAAAAGAAGGTGAACAACAGCGATTTGTATTTACTTTTGAAATTTCGGCACAGGGTTACACAAGCACAGTTTACAATATTGGTGTGCCTGTAATAAGCGAAGCAGCATCGCGCAAGGAAATAGATTCAACCTACTTCTTAAAGCTCAAGGATTTTATTCTGTTTAAGGAAGGAATAGAAAACCCAATGGAAGACTAAGGGGACGGCCCTTACACCGAAGCTCTTTCAATAAGACGGCATGGAATTTTGATATCGTTTGTTTCAATTTCCGTGCCGTTTATTTTTTTAAGCAGCACTACTGCAGACTCGCGGCCAATTTCTTCAAGAGGGATTTCCATAGTTGTAAGCGGCGGAGTTAAGTAGTCGCTCATTTCGCGGTTATCAAAGCCTGCAACTGCATAATCTTTTCCTGGAAGCTTGCCCTGTTCATAAAGATAGTCATAAACACCGGCAGCCATAAGATCATTAAAACAGAAAATACAGGTAAAGTCGTTTGATTTTTTGAACAGTTTGCCGCATGCCTTGTAGCCGCCTTCCCTGCTCCAGCCGCCCGGTTCAACAAGAGCCTTGTTTACAGTAAGAGCCGCTTCATTCATTGCCTTTTCAAAACCTTCAAGACGGTCACTTTCGTGCTTGTCGTCTTTTCCACCGCCAATAATTGCAATTTTCTTGTGACCCTTTTCAATAAGATGCTTAGTCATAATGTAAGAAGATTCAAAGTCGTCAATTTTAATTGCAGGAATCTTATTGTCTGTTTCGTAGGCGTATGCAATTACAATAGGTACGCCAATTTCTTCTGTAAAATATTCAATGTCGTGGGCATGGGCTGCAATAAAAAGAATACCGTCTACTTTAATAGAAAGCATTTCATCAACAGAGTCGCGCACAGCCTTTGCATATTCAGGTGAGTCCGGAGAGTTTTCCCATTTAGAATAAAGTCGCAGGGTTTCAATGATAGTCTTATAGCCCTGTGCCTCCAGATGGTCGAGCACGCCTTCAACAAGGTCAGGCGAACTAAAAGCACCAATATCATCAATAATCAAACCAACAGTGTTAGTCTTGCGGGCCCTTAAAGTTCTTGCCATAAAGTTTGGTTTGTAGCCGGTTTCGTCAATAATCTTAAGCACACGTTCTTTTGTCGCTTCCGAAACATTCGATTTTCCGTTGAGAATATTCGAGACAGTAGCAATAGAAACTCCGCCTTTAGCAGCAAGCTCTTTTAAGGTAATCATGTTTTTATAGTAAAACGATTTACGGGAAATTTCAAGACTTCAGGGGATAGGGAATAGTAAATAGTAAATAGTGGGGCGCCTGCCCCTCGCTCGCACTCCGTTGCTCACTACCCCCTCTAGCGGGGACACCCCGCAACGCCCCGCAGTAATCCATATTATCTTACAAAATCCAATTTTTTCTGTTATAATCATTCAAAAGGAAATTCATTATGAACGAAACACTTATCAAACAATACAAAGATTTTTTAGACAATGGAAAAACCGAGCGAGAATGTGTAGAACAGCTTGTGGCTCAGGCAAAAAAGGACGGGTTTAAGGACCTGGCTTCCTGCAGAAAAATCAAGGCCGGCGACAAGGTTTATATAACAAAGATGAATAAGGCAATTGCGCTTTTTGTAATCGGAACAGAAGCGCTCGAAAAAGGCTTGAACATTCTGGGTGCACACATAGACTCCCCTCGCCTTGATGCAAAGCAGAATCCGCTTTACGAAAAAGACAACATTACATATTTGAATACACACTACTATGGTGGAATCAAAAAATATCAGTGGACAACAATTCCACTTGCAATTCACGGCGTTGTTTGCAAAAAAGACGGAACAACAGTAAAAGTAGTAATTGGAGAAGATGCAAAAGATCCTGTTTTCTGTATTTCAGATATCCTTCCTCACCTGGCTCAGGACCAGATGAAAGACAAGGCAAGTGATTTTATTAAGGGTGAAGACCTTGATTTAATTATGGGCTCTGCAGTTCCTTTAGATAAAAACGCACCTAAAGAAGAAAAAAAGGATAAGGAAAAAAGCAAAAAACTCATCCTTAATCTGCTTAAAGAAAAATATAATATAGATGAAGATGATTTTGAATCGGCTGAGCTTGAAATTGTACCTGCAGGAGCTGCACGCGACATGGGCCTTGACCGCTCATTTATTCTTGCCTACGGACAGGATGACCGTTCCTGTGCCTTTAGTTCGGCTGCAGCGTTGTTTGATGTGGCAGAATCGGGTAAAAAGCTTAAGAGAACAGCCTGTTGCCTTTGCGTAGACAAGGAAGAAATAGGAAGCGTAGGTGCTACCGGTATGGCTTCTAACCTTTTTGAAAACATGGTTGCAGAGCTTATTGCACGCACCGACAAAAATTACAGCGAATTAACTCTGCGCCGATGTCTTTCAAACTCAAACATGCTTTCTTCCGATGTAAATGCCGCCTACGACCCTATGAATGCAGGACTTTTTGACAAGGAAAATGCCTCGGTACTCAGCGGAGGAATTGCGTTCCAAAAATACACAGGCAGCCGCGGAAAGTCTGGTGCCAGCGATGCAAATCCTGAATTTATTGCAAAAATCCGCGAGTGCATGGACAAAGCAGGCGTGCGCTACCAGATGGCAGAGCTTGGCAAAGTTGACCAGGGCGGCGGCGGAACAATTGCCTACCACGCTGCAAAATACGGAATGAATGTTTTAGATGCAGGCGTTGCAGTTTTGAGCATGCATGCCCCATGGGAAATTGTTGCCAAAGAGGATATCTGCCAGATTTTCGAAGGGTATAAGGCGTTTTTATCTCTTAGTCTTTAACCATTACTTCACTGATTGCTGTAGTTCCGTCCGCAAAGTGTGCAACAACACAGTAGCAGCATCTAGATTCTATCTGGTCTACCGGGATTTTGTATTTTTGCGGGCTGTGATCTGTGGTAGTAAATTCCAGTAAATTATCGCCAATATGATTGTGATAGAATTCCCACTCTTCAGCAGTCCAGTTTTTACATTCAGAATAAGATTTTTCGGTAGTAAGAGTATTAACAAAAACAGGGGCATCGCTTGCAATAAGGACAGAAGATTTTGTATTTGGTAATATGTAATCATAACGTCCTGAATTTTGATTTCCTGTATAAAAGTATATAGGTCCTCCATAATATCCATTGCTGACATATTTAGTTAAAACCTTTATGAAAGCCGGCTCTGTTGGCAAATTAGAAGCTGTAATTGTTCTCTTTCCAATTTTGCCTCCATTCGGACCATCTACCAAGGTTATACGAGTAGTATCTGGTATTGTAGCATGTTTAGCCCAAGAACCTTCAGTACTTGCATTATTTGTAACCACAAATTTATATATATCCGATACAAACATATTGGTTGATAAAGATCCGTTTGTGTATTCCGCTGTTGATAAAACCCATCCAGTAGAAAGCTTTTCTACAGATTCAAAAATGCGATTATACCCACCGACTACTATTGTACGTTCGGAATAAATATTTCCAGCCTTATCTTCTGCTTCATAGATAATAGAATTGCCCCAGTTATCAAAAAGCGGAACCTGAAGACTTTCTCCATTAGCCTCGTATTCTTTCCTAGTTTCAACAACAGTTGCTTTCACTTTCTTCATTCCAGACTGCTTGTCAACTCCGGTGTATGTAATATAGTCGGGACTATAAGTAGTTTTTACATAGGGTATTACATTATCGTATGTTGCTGCTGTTTGTTTTGATACAGAAAAAGAAGTTTCTGAAGTAAGAGAGTTGTTTTTTATTCCCTGAACTTTTATTCCAACAGGATTTCCAAAAAGATATTCTGTTTGCACATTTACAAAAGGAGCTGAATCTGGCTTAATTATTCTTGATTGCGTACTTCCGCCACAAGTATAACCCGGGTTAGAAGGGGAATTATAAGTTGTAACCGTTACTATAAGAAGATCGTAAACACTGTAATTTGTTATATTCAGTTTTATATCTATACCACGGTCGAGAGTTTTACTTTTTTCAAGTGAATACTTTGAACTTTTCCATTGCAGGGCAGGAGGAGTTGAAGTTGTTATTGTACTTGTATATTGTGTTTCAGACAGATCTGTCCAAAAACCATCAACATTAAAGCACAAATAAAAAGATTCATTTGAATTTATGACAAAAGGTGTTGATGTATTTGTTGATACGTACTTTGCCTTATTTCCCCATTTTTTAATTATACTGGAAACATATCTGCAAGACTTTGAATAAAAAGTATAACTTGCCTGGGAATCACTTTTTACTACGGAAGAAATAATATCAGTTGTATAAGGAACAGTATAGTTTTGAATCGCAATATTACCCATATCATCTTTAATAGTTATCTTAAAGTGAAGTCCCGATATTCTTGAAACATTAATGGTTTTAGTCCAATAAAAGCTTTCTAAATCATCTTCATCTTCCTTCTGTCCGGCAAAAGAAAAGTCACCGGATACAGGAGATTCATTTCCATAATTATACTCATAAGACACATCAAAACTTGATGAAGGCATATCAATCAAATGACCGGCAGAATCTTCACAAAGGCACAATATCCTTTCATCCCAACAAGAGGAATCTTCGTCACTTGCTACATAAAAAGATTTGATTTTGTTATTAAATGTAGTTGAATCAAAGTTAGTTTCATTTTTATATATATCATAAAAACCTGTTGCATTCCCAAGATAAATATGTTCAGAAGGAATAAAAGATTTTTTTACAAGACTCAAGCTTTTTGTAGCTGAAAAATTATTGCAAGCATCAATTACATTTACATCAAGCTGGATTATACCATCTTCGCTCTCCATCTCGTATTTAATAATAAAAAATTTAATACCATTTCCTTCATCAAAAAAATATGTATCTGTATCGTTTTCTTCATAGTAGACTTGATTTATGATATTACCTGATGACAAATTAGTAGCTCTATTAAGAGCTTCTTGATAGGTTTCTGTTATCTTTACTTTTCTCACTCCGCTTTCTTCATCATAATAACGCCCATAAATATATATAGTTCCGTTTGTTCTGTTCTGTAAAATATCTGAATTAGAAAGTTCATCTATTGTTTTTATAACCATTTTATCAGATTCTTGTGTTCCAAGAATATCTGTCAATTCTTCTATACTTTCCTGATATCGGGTAACAAAAAAATCAAATTCCTGTGGGGGATTCTGTTCCACATCTTTTTTATAATGGACATAAAAACTTGAATCAGCATTTTGAGTTAATGGAAGATCCAGACCTTCGCTCTTTACCAGAATACTGTCTGAAAGTGTTACTTTGAGTTCTGTATATACTTGATTTGGAAGTTTATTTAACAAAGCTCTTTCTCTTGGGTTTAGAGTAAGTACAGTTTTATCTTCATTAAAAGAAGGCTCTTCAAAACAATCGGAATAATCTTCGTCATCTGATTTTATAGTAATATTTCCATATTTAAAATATGAGCCCACCGGAGGCTGCTGCAAGTCTTCCATCTGCATATTAAAAGTTATAACAATTGGGGTATTTGCATAAGATATTTCGCCTAAAGGCGGAGTGTGTGAAAGCACAGCAGGAATTACACGACATAAAGGTTTTATAATAATATTGTTGGCCACTTTATTAAAAGTGGCTTTTGTTGCATAAACCTGATCCGAATTTGAAGTGATTTCAGAAAATGAAATGTATTCAGAATCAAGTTTTGTAAGTTTCCCGTTAGAAGAACGTTCATAGGCTTGCCAGCCTATAAAATAGACAAAGGGATTTGCTTTGAATTCAATTGCAAAGGAATCACTAATTTTTTTTGTTATAATAGATGGTGTAGTGATTTTCCCATAACTGTCATCACATTCTACCCTGATTTCATAAGAACTTGCATTTGCATAAGCAATTACAGCTTTTATCTCATCAGCAACATCCTCTGCCTGTAAGAAATGCTCACAGCCACACAAACAGGAAAGTGCTACACATAAGAAGAGCCCCCTGAAGGCATTCTTAACTTTTGTGTTATTCTTTCTGAGATTAATCATAGTAACTTTCTCCTTGCAAGTAATTATTCTTGTTATTTATCACCAATCAATACTTCGTAAATTCTATCAAAGTCTTTTTTAGAGGTAAATTTGATTTCAATGGAGCCTTTTGAAGTGTCTCCTTTGAAGTCAACGTCTTTTACACCAAAAAGGTTGCGGAGCTCCTGTTCGAACAAAGCGATATCAGGGTCCTTGCGGGTCTTTTTAGATGCAGGCTTTTTGGCGGCGGCGCGGCCTCCGTTGTTGTAGGTGTCGGCAAGAGCTTCGGCTTCACGGACAGAAAGGCCTGAGCCTACAATCTTTCCGTAAAGAATACGCATGTCGGCATCGTTCTTAACCATTAAGAGGGCGCGGGCATGACCTGCAGAAAGCTGGCCTGCTGCAAGAGATTTCTGAATATCTTCCGGGAGCTTCAAAAGACGGATTGAGTTTGCAACTGTAGAACGGTTCTTGCCTACACGTTTTGCAACTTCGTCCTGCGAAAGGTCTCCCATCTGAATAAGGTTATAGTAAGCGGTTGCCTCTTCAATAGGGTTTAAATCGGCACGCTGGATATTTTCAATCAAAGCATATTCAAGCTTCTGCTGTTCATCAAATTTGCGGATTTGTACCGGGACCTTGTCGAGTCCTGCCATTTTTGCAGCACGAGTACGGCGTTCACCGGCAATAATATAGAAGGCATTATCTTTTCCTTCAATTGGTTCAATGATGATTGGCTGAATAATTCCATTCTGTTTAATAGAATCTGCAAGCTCATCAAGTTCCTTCTGTCTGAAATCAACACGAGGCTGCTTTGGATTTGGCTTAAGAGAATTTACATCACACCACAAGCCGCCGTCTGCATCTACTTCTATACAAGCAGGAACATTAGCAGGTCTTCCGCTTTTTGCAACCTGAACATTATGAAGTCCAAGTCCTGTAGAAATCAATACTTCTTCACTGGCCCCGGGATTATTTTTAATCAATGCATCAAGGCCTTTACCTAAACCTTTTTTAGCCACGACGGATTACCTCCTCCGCCAGTTTTTCATAGCTCTTTGCGCCTGCACATTCAGGATCATACTTACAGATTGGAAGTCCGTGCGATGGAGCTTCGGAAAGACGAACGTTGCGTGGAACAATTGTATTGAAAACAACATCCTTAAAATATGATTTAACCTGAAGCACGACATCCTGAGCAAGACGAGTGCGTGAATCGTACATTGTAAAAAAGATACCGCCGATTGTAAGGTTCGGATTGATTTCTTTCTGAACCTTCTGAACTGTCTGAAGAAGAAGTGTAATTCCTTCCAAAGCAAAATATTCACACTGCATAGGAACTAAAACAGAATCTGCAGCGGCAAGACCGTTCAAGGTAAGAATACCAAGTGATGGCGGACAATCGATAAGAATAAAATCGTATAAAGGCTTAAGTGGTTCAAGTGCGTTTTTAAGATAATATTCCCAGTTTTCCTGATCAACAAGCTCAATTGCAGCACCAGACAAATCAATAGAAGCACTGATTGCATCGAGGTTTGGAATTGAAGATTTTTTTACAGCAGACTGAGGTGTAGCTGTTCCGGCAAGAAGTTCATAAATTGTAGGCTTGTCTTTAGAAACTCCAACACCACTGGACATGTTACCCTGAGAGTCAAAGTCAACAAGCAGAACCTTTTTGCCTGCAAGGGCGATGTATGCGCCGATATTTATTGCGGAAGTGGTTTTACCAACGCCACCTTTTTGATTTACAAATACGATTGTTTTAGCCATAGAAAACAGTATAACAATTTTTTGGAAAAAGGTATACTAGAAGTATAATCATATTGGAACTAATAGGAAAAAAACATCGGATCTTGTAATAAAAAACTGCTCCCGCGTGGAACCTGAATTTGCTCCACCGAGAAAGCGGAATAGAAATTATTCTACCGTGCAAACCTGCCTGCGGCAGCCTTGCACTTCCCGCTTTCTAAGTTCCGCAACTTCAGAACCCCCGCTCCGCAGTTTTTTATAAATGGTTCTTTTTTTTTCTACTGTTTCATTATATAAACATACTTCTGGATATAACTTGTCTAAAAATTGTTATACTGTTTTAAAACCCCGTCATTGCGAGCGGAGCGTGGCAATCCAGTGGGTAAAGAGGCCTTTATGCTATTGAGTGCAACATTTTCTAAACCTTGTTCTAACATTACAGAGATACTTGGTAAGGATTATGAAAAAATTAAGGTAAAGATTGAAAATTCAAGCGGGAAAACCGGGTATTTTATGGAAATGTTTACTCAGAAACAGGTATTTCATAAGCATTTTACGGAAGGTGAACTTGAGGCCTTTATAAAGCAGCATGCCGGTACTACCTTCAAAAACTGCATTGAGCGTACTGACACAGAAGAAATCACTATTCTGGCAAATAAAAAAGGGAAAATTACAAGGCTGGTAAAGAAAATTGCGGCTCCGGCTGGGGTTCAGGCTAGCGCAGAGAAAAATTATATTATAAAAGAAGGCGTTCCTGTTCCGTTCCTGGTTGTGCTTGGGGTTATGACTGCGGAAGGAAAAGTTGTTGCTTCAAGGTACAGTAAGTTCAGGCAGATAAACAGGTTTCTGGAATTTGTGGATGATGTTTTGCCTTATGTTGTAAGTGAAGGTCAGCCTGTTCGGGTGGCTGATTTTGGGTGCGGGAAGTCTTATTTGACTTTTGCGGTGCATTACTTTTTGACAGAAATTAAGAAAGTGCCTTGCCAGATTGAAGGGCTGGACCTTAAAAAAGATGTAATTGATTTTTGTAATCAGACTGCTGCAAAACTTGGGCTTGAAAATCTGAACTTCAGGGTTGGAAATATTTCTGATTATTCAGGCGCTGCTGACCCTGATATTGTCATGACACTCCACGCCTGCGATACAGCTACAGATTTTGCACTGCAATATGCAGTTGGACGGAATGCAAAAGCAATCTTAAGTGTTCCATGCTGCCAGCATCAGATAAATACACAAATTACAAATAACCGTAAAGGTAAAATAAAGCAGCCGGACTCTCCTCTTGAACCTATTTTGAAACATGGACTGCTGCGAGAAAAGTTTTCGTCATTGCTTACAGATGCACTGCGCGCAGAATGGCTGGAGCAGCAGGGCTACAAGGTGCAGCTGCTTGAGTTCATAGACGAAGAGCATACACCTAAAAATATTTTAATCAGAGCAGTAAAAAAATCCGGGGTTAATAAATCATCTGAGATCACAGAAATGTCCGGGGTTGCTGACTCGACTGGGGTTGCTGAGCCTGTCGAAGCACCACAGATAATCGACGCTCTTCATATAAAGCAGGAATTGTGGAATTAATCCATGTTCTTCCAGGCGTCAATAAATTCAAACATAAACTGCTGAATGTCGCTGAACCATTTTTTCTGGAACTTGCAGGCTTCTATGCCTATGTAGCGGAAGTGCCAGCATTCCCAGCGGTAGCCGGTTACGTCTTCGTAGCCTTGAGGGAAGCTTAAGCTCCAGCCGTATTCTTCGGCGTGTTCATTGAGCCATTTGCAGCCGTCTGTCAAAGCGTAAGAATCTTCTATATTTCCAAAATCTACTGCGGCGCCTAACTGATGCTGGCTTGTACCAGGACGTGCCGATTCGCGCTCTGCTTCTTCAAGACCGTCTACGCTGACCCAGTAATTAAAGGTGCGTTCCTGTGTTTCGTACGAACGGTAAGTTGAACTTACATCAAGGGTGATTCCGTCTTTTTTTGCAGCACGGCCCATTTCGGCAAGTGCGTCGGCGGCATCTTCGCGCAGGGAAAGTGTTGTTTTGTTAATTATATAGTCATCATTTTTAACAAGCTTTCGTAAATGAGTTGGCTCGTAAGATGAACTTACTGTGTGTTTTTTATCTATAAGATAATATAAGCTCAAATCGTCTTTAGGAAAGGCTTTTTCAATTTCGAGAACCTTTTTAAGATCTGCTAAAAATTCATAAGGGTCGCCATTTGGAATTGCTTCTTTACAGCGATCGCTCATGCTCATAAGAACACGGTTCAGCTTTTCAATTTCCGGGGAGATTTGAACTGATTCCTGAACAACAGGTGCTGGTTCTTGTGTTTGCACTGTCGTTGAAGATGACTTTGCTTTAGCACAACCTGTCAGTGAAATTGTTATAAAAAGTAAAAAAAATACAAATCGTTTCATAAATTCCTCACTATCGTCATTGCGAGCCGAAGGCGTGGCAATGACGTGCTATTTGCTATATCTTCAGATCCCCTCGAATAAGAATTTGTTTCTTCGAGCCATCGCCATATTCAAGTGTGATTGTCGGGTCACGCACTACTCCATCAAGATGAATAAGGCTTGGGGCATCGTTGTCATAGTTTTCGCCAATTGCAAAGTGACAGGTATGGAAGGCTTTTTCATCTTCGAGCATGTTTCCTGTAATCTGTGCGGCAGGATTCAAACCAATTCCAAGCTCACCTATATTTCGTGCATTCTTTTTATAAACTGCACCCTGATCTGCAGGAAGCTTCTTTTCTTTTTCATAAGTTACGGCACGCTGTTCTGCTTCGGTGATTGTTTTGAGTAAACGTTTTGCTTCGGCACCACCATCTATTTCTTTTACAAAACCAGCTTCTACCTTGCACACAATCGGAGTTTCAAGAATAGAATCTCCGTCTGCAAAAGTCATTGAACCGTCATAAACAATCACACCTTCGCAACCACCTACAACAGGGCTTATAAAAACTTCACCGGCAGGAATGTTTCCACCAGTTCCCGGCTTTGTAAAATCTCCGTCGTCGAACATCAGTTTACGGCCTTCGATTGGAATCATTAAATCTGTTCCGCCAGGGGATGTAACAAAAGCCTTTACTGCACCTTTAAAACTTTCATCAAGCTTACGGCAGCGCTCGCTCAATTCCTTGTAATCAATTGCAGCAGTGCGGTTCATCATATCTACTGTAATTCCAGGAGTCCAGGCACCGCGCATTGTTTTTTTGCCGTCTAAAAGATAATCAAAAATATGAGTGTATTCCTGACCGTCTTCTGTTTTATATGGATTTGCAGTGGCAGCAGGGTCTTTTCCAAGTTTGATATTTGAAATAGAAAAACAAACTTCCGGTTCTGTTGCAATTGCTGCAAGAACTTCGGGGTTGGCATTGTCGAAGCTTGTTTTGTCCGGCTGGTACATAAGTGTTGGAAGAGCACCAACCTGGGCACTTGCTGTAAATAAATCCTGAGCAATTTCGGCAGTCTGAGGATTTGCAATTATTAAAACGCGCTCACCTTTTTTAACGGCAACAACATCCTGAACAACAACCTGAGCAGGAGTGCGGTCTTTTGAAGTTGTGTCGAGTTTATTCTTAAGTTTGTCGATTAACATATTATTCTCCCAGCGTCATTGCGAGCGTAGCGTGGCAATCCATATGCAAGAATGCCTATTTCTACGTGGATTGCCACGTCGCTACGCTCCTCGCAATGACGTACTCTTTATCAAAACTAAATTCCTTTCAGAATTCTCTAGCCCCGGAACCTTAAGAGGACATACCTCGTATTGTGGAACCAGGTTTTTTATTCCTTCCATTTCTTCTTTTATATTTTCAAGACGGGCCTTGTAAGCACAAAGTACGCCGTCTTTTTTTACCATGCGTAAAAGTGTTTTTGTCATCTGTTCATCAAGCGGGCGGAATGCGCGGAACGTTATTATATCAAAGCATTCTGCCGGAACTTTTTCTGCTTCAAGATTCTGAACTTCTGTATTTTTCAGACCAAGCAAAGCACAGCAGTTTTCAAGAAAAGAACAGCGCTTTGACATGCGTTCAACAAGCTTAAACTGAACAGGAATTCCTGCACAACTAAAAGCTGCAGCAAGCGGAATGCCAGGAAGCCCGCCACCGGAACCAATGTCGCCTATTACAACAGGCTCCCCGCCTGCAGCAAAATCATCAGCATATTTTTTTATTATTTCATAGCCTGCAAGAGAATCAAGAATGTGACGCACAACAAGCTCGTCATGATCAGAAGTATTTGTAAGATTGTAAGCAGAATTAAAAAGAATTATTTCTTTTATGTATTGTTCCATTTTAGAGACAAGGGATGTGCGTGAAGAATCGTCGAGGCCCTCCACTGTAGTTGTAATTCCTTGTGTTAGTATGTTTGACATGCAATCACCTATAAAGATTGCCGGGTCAAGCCCGGCAATGACAATGAAGTGTCATTATCGGGCTTGACCCGATAATCTATTTATCAATATCCAATAACAAATCTGCCTGGACACCGTTGGCGTCGTAGTGAATTACTACAAGGTTTCCTGTTTTTTCGGCAGTAAGATCTTTGAGCTGGCACATTTTATAAACATAAGAGTTTTTATTTTCAGTACCCTGGGCAATTGAAGGAGTTACCGAAAAAGTGGTTGTACTTCCGTTGCTCTTAACAGCCTTGAACAAAAGGTAGAAGGTTTCGGTACAGGCACGGTTATTCAAAAAATATTTGCGGTCTGCAGTAAGAAGGAAAGATCCGTCCGGCTCAGGTTCGCTGAAAAACTCCTGAGTAATAGAATCTTTTATGCTGTAGTTGTTAATCTTAAAACGAAGGATAGAAGGATTTCTGGTTTTAAAAGTTTCGGAATCCTGAACCTTTGCGGCTATAACTTCCTGCTCTGCGGCACTTGCTGAATTCTGTTCAATTTTAAGGTCGTTGAGCTTCTGTAAAATTTCACGGAGCAAAAGTGAAGTTGTTAAATCTGAAGTACTGGTGCCGTAACTGCTTAATCCGCTCAAACCTGTTAATGAAGAAAGAGTGTCGAATGAGCCGGAACTGTACAGCCCCGAAATATCACCTGCTGTAAGAAGATTTGAATTTGTAAGCAGCGAAAGAAGAATATCATCTGTTGTAGTTGCATCGCTTAAAACAGCATCTGCAGAAGATTTTGTTTCTGTTGTTGTAGTACTGTTTGTTTTTGTCTGTGGCTGCAGCTGCTTTGGAATAGAAGGCTTGTAAAACTGACCATCCATTGTTGGAGACGAAATTGTTGGCATTTCGGGCATGGAAACAGTTGGCATTTCAGGCATTTCGATTGCCTGTGCAAAAACGCCGGTTACAAAAAAGAAACCTGCCGCTGCACAAAAGATTTTTCTATAGATTTGCAAGACTTTCCTCCACATATTCAAGACGCTGGGTCAACTGTGCAATTGTTTTTTCAAGACGACTCTTTTCGCGTTCAAGCTTCGTCTTAGGATCTTCGCCCTTCTGTCTGGCTGCCTGCTGCTTCATCATTTCGCGAACGCTTGCAGGAGACTTTCCGCCGTTCATAAATTCCTGTTCAACTGCTGCACGATCATCCTTCTTTTTTACAGAAGCAACAACCTTCATGTTATCAAAACCAATAGCAGGATTTACATCGGCTGCAGAAACTTTACGGATATCTTTTGCAGTATTGCGCGGAAGACAAAGAACTCGGTCAATATAATCTTCATAACGGATATTTGCCGCCTTGCACAACTCCATTGCCTTTGCAAGCTTTTTTCCAAACTCCTGCATGAGCTCGCCGTTTTTTGCAAGGTAGTTCTTTTTTATGTCTTCGGTTAATTCCTTAAGCTCTGCGTTGCTTTCCCAGCCAATAGAATAATAACCCTTTTTTTCGGCAACTTCAATCAATTCACC
>JAFZLJ010000014.1 GCA_017551545.1 Treponema sp.
AGAACAGGTTCAGGAAGTTTTGGAGTTTCTGTTTCTTCTTCAGGTTCTTCTTTTTTTCCATTTTCAGTCTGTTCAGTTTTAAATTCATCAGGCTTATTGAGTTCAACAGGATATTTGATTTTCTGCGAATTAGCTGATGTTTTGTTTTGCGGCCACTGGAATAAAGTTCCGTTTAAGCTTACAGAAAAATCGGCAGGAGTGACCTGGCTTGGGTAATAGAAGGAACGTTCAGGAGTATAATTTTTCCATTCGCTGTCTTTCTGGTATCGTGAATCCTGAATAAGAATAGAATCTGCTTTTTGAAGACTTTCAATATATATAGAAGAATTCAATTTTAATGAAACTGTATTTATATAAGGTTTTACTACTTCAGGAAGTTTTGGAGAATAAGAGGATTCAAGCTGCCATACAAGCTTACCTACCTGTGAAGTTGAAACCTGCTGATTATTCAGCTGGTCACTATTGCTTAAATCTATAAGATATGAAATCCAGTCCATTGATTCTTCGCGCGAATTAAAATCACCTTGAAAATACGGGTCAGAATAAACAGGAAGCGAAACCTTAAGAGTAAAAGGCTTTGAAAGAATAAAATTAAGATTTGCTCCATAACGGAACGGAAGCTTAAGACCTAAAAAGTTTGATTTATCATAATACATGTTTCCAGAGCGGGACAAAGCTGAATAGTCAAAACCGTTTTGAAATACAGTATTACTAAAACCCAAAAGCACATTGTAATTCAGGCTTGTAATATACTCGCGGGATGGTCTTAAGTTTGCTTCTACTCCAACCATTCCACCAAGATTTGCATACCAGTCTGCAAGAACTTTCACATAAGTTGAAGTGTCGCCTTTATAGCTTTCATCAAGATTATGAAGCATGAGTCCCTGGCGTTCCTGCTCTTTAAGTTCTGTTGGCTTCATAAAATTATAAACAGCCTTTAGAGATTCTTCTGTTGAAGATTCTGTAGAAGTTGTGGAAGAAGAAGATGATGATGAATTATTTGAATTATTGCTGTTCAGAGGTTTACGACCTTTTAAGTACAAGGTTGTCTGAACATATTTTCCTTCGCGAATCTTTGAACCAAAAACAGGATTATAGATAAGCTCATCTTTCGGGTAGTAAAAAACTGGGAAATACATTACAGGAACAGGGCCTACATAAAGCAGCGCATTCAAAAAGGCAAACTCACCGCCGGGAAGAAGCCAGGTTCTTGAAGCATCTATGTGCCAGTGAGGATCTTCTGCATCGCAAAAAGTCAGACTTGAGTTTTTAAAGGCAATTGTATTGTTTTCGCTTTTACCGAATATGTCTGAAAAAACAATGAGCGTAGAGCCCGAAGGAAGATTAAGTGCATCGCTTTTTGTCTGGATTACACGACCGTCGTCAAAAATACCTTCGAGTGTAGAAGTATTCATAAGAAGCGATGTAGCAGTTGTTGTTTCGCCACCGGCAGAAGAACTTTTTGTTAAGATTTCTACGCCACCTTCGGCATAAAGCATTTCTGTTTTACGGTCATAAGTAATTTTGTCTGCTTTGATTTCTGAAACAGTAGAGCCCTTTGCAACAGAAATTTCAACATTGCCTTCTAAAACAATTGTATCCTGCCCTTCATCTTCGTCTGAACTATTTTTCTTGCTTTTTTCATAAGTTGTCTGACGGGCATTTTTTATAGTTATAGTTGTTGTTTCTGTTTCCTGAGCGTAAAGAAGACTCATTCCACTTACAAAAAAAAGTGAGAACATGAGAATTATTGTCATTATCGGGCTTGACCCGATAATCTTTCTTATAAAAGATTGCCGTGTCAAGCACGGCAATGACATTTTGTCGTGTAGACTTCTCACTTATCTCTCCCCTCCCAAATCCTGCAAAAATGCTGCGGTGTGACTTTTCTTGCACTTGGCAACTTCTTCCGGAGTACCGCAGGTTACTAAGGTTCCACCCTTGTTACCACCTTCAGGTCCTAAGTCTATTATATAATCACACTGCTTTATTACGTCAAGGTTGTGTTCAATCATTACAACAGTGTTGCCGTTATCTACAAGGCGCTGAATTACTGCCATAAGCTGCTTTACGTCTGCAAAGTGAAGGCCTGTTGTTGGTTCGTCTAAGATGTACAGAGTCTTGCTAGTTGCAGGGCGTGCAAGTTCGTTTGCAAGCTTTACACGCTGGGCCTCACCGCCACTAAGTGTGAGCGCATTCTGTCCAAGCTGAATATATCCGAGTCCGACAGACTGCAAGGTTGCAATCTTTCTATATATATGAGGAATACTCTGGAAAAAGTCGCAGGCTTCATCAATGCTCATGTTGAGAACATCGTTTATAGATTTTCCCTTGTATTCTACTTCAAGAGTTTCGTGATTAAAGCGTTTACCGCCGCAGACTTCACACTGAATGTATACGTCAGGAAGGAAGTTCATTTCGATAACAATTTCGCCCGCACCCTGACAGTTTTCGCAGCGGCCGCCTTTTACGTTAAAGCTGAAGCGTCCCTTCTGGTAGCCGCGTGCCTTACTTTCCGGCAGGCTTGCAAAAAGGTCACGAATTGCGTCAAAAACTCCGACATAAGTTGCAGGGTTACTGCGAGGAGAACGACCGATCGGGGACTGGTCTATATTGATTACTTTATCTACGCCTTCAATTCCTTCTACGCTGTCGCAAGCACCTACAGGGTAATTAGTTCGCATAATCTTGTTGCTTACGGCAGGATAAAGAATGTCGCTCATAAGGGTAGACTTTCCGCTTCCGCTAACACCTGTGATACAAGTGAAGGTTCCAAGAGGGATTTGTACGGTTACATCTTTGAGGTTGTGCTCGCGGGCGCCGTTTATCTTAATGAATTTTCCGTTTCCAGGGCGTCGTTTTGCTGGGAGGTCCATACGTAAGGTGCCTGCAAGATACTGGCCTGTGAGGCTTTCTTTTACTTTGGCAACTTCATCCGGGGTGCCGGCTGCTACAACTTTACCGCCGTTTACTCCGGCTCCTGGTCCTAAGTCTATAAGGTAATCTGCAGTGCGCAGGGTTTGTTCATCGTGTTCTACAACGATTACGGTGTTTCCGTTGTCGCGCAGGTTGAGCAAGGTGTCTATGAGGCGCTGGTTATCACGCTGGTGAAGACCGATACTTGGCTCGTCCAGAATATACATAACGCCGCAAAGCGCAGAACCAATCTGAGTTGCAAGACGGATTCGCTGAGCTTCGCCTCCACTTAAGGTTTCGGCAGCGCGTTCCATAGTAAGATATTCAAGACCAACATCACGAAGGAAGCGCAAACGTGCTTTGATTTCTTTAAGAATCTGAGTTGCAATCTGAGCTTCACTTTCAGTAAGGTCAAGGTTATCAAAAAAGTCTATAGACTCCGCAACAGACATTTTACAAAGTTCAAAAATATTTTTACCGCTTACAGTAACACCAAGAGCTTCAGGTCGTAGACGCATTCCATGACAGGCAGAACATTCGTGAATTGCCATAAACTTTTCTTCTATATTTGTGCGCATTGCCTCGCTCCAGGCTTCGCGATGACGACGTGTCATTTCCTTTACAACACCAATCCAGGGACGGTTATATTCAGAATAGCCTTCCCCGCTCTGCTTCTGGTAAATCCAGTGAAGCTTTTTAGTATCAGAGCCGTTCCACATAAAATCAAACTGCTCTGGTGTCAGCTGGTCAATCGGAGTGTCCAGTGTAAAACCGGCAGCCTCTGAAACTGCGGTAAAAATACTTCTGTTCCATTCTGATGTCGGAGTAAAAAACGGGAGGCCGCCTTCGTTAAAGCTGAGCGACTTGTCCGGGAGAATTTTGTCGTAGTCCCATTCCATTTTTTCGCCAAGACCGGTACATTCAGGACAGGCACCAAAAGGATTATTAAAGGAGAAAAGTCGCGGCTGCAAGTCAGGAATAGAAATACCGCAGTCAGGACACGCATTTTTCTGACTGAAGAACACTTCTGTAGTTTTGTCGTCATCCGGGTCCTGTCGGGTAACAATTACAATTCCGTTTGCATTTTTGAGCGCAATTTCAATTGAGTCTGCAAGACGTGAGCGAACCTCATCAGATTTTTTGATTCTGTCTACAACAATTTCAATCGTGTGCTTTTTCTGTTTGTCCAGCTTGATAGAATCTTCAAGCTCTGCCATAACGCCGTCTATACGGGCACGGATAAAACCGGATTTAATTGCATCTTCTATAATCTTTGTGTGTTCACCCTTTTTTCCGCGGATAACAGGAGCAAGAATCTGCATCTTTGTATCTGTCGGCCAGGCCATAATTGTATCAATAATCTGGTCAACAGACTGCTCCCGAATCTCCCGCCCGCACTGAGGACAATGAGCATGCCCCGTACGAGCAAAAAGCAGACGGTAAAAGTCATAAATCTCGGTAATAGTACCCACAGTAGAACGAGGATTTTTATTAGTAGATTTTTGTTCAATAGAAATAGCAGGCGAAAGCCCTTCAATCAGGTCAACATCAGGCTTGTCCATACGCCCCAGAAACTGACGGGCATAACTGGAAAGACTCTCCATATAACGCCGCTGTCCTTCCGCAAAAAGCGTATCAAAAGCAAGAGAAGATTTTCCCGACCCGCTAAGCCCCGAAATTACAACAAGCTTATTCCTAGGTAAAGTAACATCTATATTTTTTAGGTTATGCTCCCGCGCCCCTCGAATAACAATCTTTTCTTCTGCCATAATTAATCTATTATAGCGTATTTGAAAGTTTAACTAAAGGGGAAAGCATTAACCTTCCAACTGCCGGTTTTCTTTGAATCTATTCTTTCAAGTAATTTTTTTTCTTTAAGAGACTTTATTGCTCGCATTACAGTTGGACGACTAAAGCCAGAAGTCTGCACAATTTGATCCGTTGTAATATTCAAATCTGATTTTATTATTTCTAATACAGTTTTTTCTTTTTCAGAAAGTTTTAAAGTATCATTTAAAGTATCATTTTTAAGATTTAAAGTATCATTTTGCATAGACTGCTTATACTGAATAATCTGTTCTTTTATATTTGCCAGATGATGGGAAAACATAAAATTTATGAAAGCAGAAGAATCTTCTTTTTCCTGACTTTCTTCAAGACTTTGAATGTACTGTACCCTTTTATCCTTTTTGACAATAGATGGAACTACTCCAAATTCTTTTTGAATCATATTCATTAATAATCGACTCATTCTGCCATTGCCGTCTGCCCACGGATGAACAGAAACAAGCATATAATGTGCTTCAAAACTTAAGCGGTAAATGGCTTCTATATCTTCTTTTTTGATTTTTGCACGCTGTTCATTAATGTAATCACATACCTTTTGCAAATTTTCAGGAACCTTCTGCCATGCAAGATAACTCTTTCCACCTCGCCCTGCACTAACATTTAATAGGCGCAATTCACCTTTTGCAGAAGAAAAACTACCTGCAATTGTATTATAAGCAGAACCTGTATTTTCCATAACAATTGCAGAAAGTTTACATAAAAGTTCTATAGTTATTTTTTCATGATTTTTTGCATATTCAAAACACTGTTCATAAGCCTTTTTCAAGTCAATGTTCATCATCTGCTCAGCCATAGTACGCTTGCTGGAAGTAATACCTTCATCAAACAAAAGCTGAGCTTCAACTTCTGTTACTGTTGAACCTTCAATAGCTGTTGAGTGTGTGATAATTGAATAAAGATAGAACTTGTCGTAATCAAGCTGCTGATTTATGCCAAGAGAAATATATTCGCTTAAGACTTGTTCAAGTTCTGTCATTATATTTATTATAGTACATTTTGAATTATAACTAAAGGGGAAAGAATTGATATGTTTACTTGACTTACTCTAATAATATGCTATATTTAAATTGTCTGAGTTCTGGTTTTTATCAGCCTGAGGCAACGAAGGGGCTGTCCTAGAAGTAATTAACACTTCAACAAAGGACAGCCTTTTTTGACTTTAAATAGGATTTTGAGTTTTTTTGATGGTCGTTTTTTTTCTTTTAGGCTTTTATAAGTCTTGCAAGTTGTTTAAGATCATATCCA
>JAFZLJ010000015.1 GCA_017551545.1 Treponema sp.
AGGCGTGGGTCACTGGTTCGAATCCAGTGTAGCTCAGTACTACGCGGGGGTGGTGGAATTGGTAGACACGCAAGCTTGAGGTGCTTGTGGCGTAAGTCGTGGCCGTTCAAGTCGGCTCCTCCGCATCAACAGGGAATTGCATAAAAGCAGTTCCCTTTTTTTTTGAGGTAAATAATATGTTAGCTGTTTTAGTAAACTGTGGTACAGTTATTCTTGGGTCTATTATCGGACTTCTTTTTTCTAAAAAATTCACTGATGAACTTCTTGAAATGATTCAAACAGCTTGTGGTGTTATTACAGTCATCATTGGACTTCAGATGGCATTCAAATATGAAAGCATTGTTTATCTTGCGCTGTCACTTATAATCGGCGGCGTAATTGGTTATGCAATAGATATAGATGGAGCAATTCTTCGTCTTGGCGGGTGGCTTCAGAAAATTACAACTCCTAAAAAGAAGGCAGCTGTAGAAGGCGACCTTCTTGCATCAGATATCACTTTAGATGAACAGAAAAAACACAACTTTGCATTTGCATTCTTAAACGCTTCTGTTTTGTTCTGTGTTGGAGCAATGACAATTATTGGTTCGTTCAAAGCCGGTGTAGAGCACGACTATACAATCATTTTTACAAAGTCAATCCTCGACGGCTTTATGGCAATTTCTTTTGCAGCAGCCATGGGTGTTGGTACAGCCTTTTCTGTTATTCTGATTCTTCTTTATCAGGGCGGCCTCACACTTCTTTCTGGAGTTCTTCAGCCGTTTGTAACAGATTCTCTTTTGAATGAAATATCTGCCTGCGGTGGTGCAGTCATTATTATGATTGGATTGAACCTTCTGGGCCTCAAGAAAATCAAGACTGCAAACTTTTTACCGGGGCTTTTGATTGAAGTTGTTTTTGTAATCTGCGTGCCGCTGGTTAAGGGATTGTTTATGTAAGGTGGGGGAAGCCTCCCCCTCGGCCGCACTTCGTTGCGTCCTACCCCCTCTAACGGGGGATAAATAGCTCCGCTATTTGCCCCCGTAACGCCCCCGTCATTGCGAGGAGCGCAGCGACGTGGCAATCTAGATTTCAAAATGCATTATCTCACCAGAAACCGGGTGCTTAAATTCCAATTCAAACGCATGTAACATAAGTCGCTCCCCTGGCTCACATTTTCCATATAAGGTATCCCCAACAATAGGAATCCCAAACCCATGAGGATCACTAGCTGCAAGCCTGAGCTGGTGAGTGCGGCCTGTCTTTGGTGTGAAAATTATTTTTGTGGTACGGCGCTTTGTTCCGTCCGGTGCGGTGTAAAGTTCTGTTCCTTCTTTCTTCCATTGAGTAATTCCAAGTTTACCGTTTACTTCGTCGTAAATCTGATGCGGGCGGTTGTCTACATCAAGACGGAACTTTAACTGCAGTTCACCTTCGTACTCATTGTGATCAAAAACTCCATCAATCAGCGCAACATATTTTTTATGAACAGTGCCTGCTTCAAACTGCATGCTCAAATTGCGGTGAGCTTCTTCTGTAAATGCAAGTACAAGAAGTCCCGAAGTTTCCATATCAAGTCTGTGAACAGAAGGCTGAGCAATGCAGTGAGGAAAAAGCTTTTTTACACGGTTTACTACACAGTCCTGCTTGTCTTCTGTGCGACCCGGCACAGAAAGAAGTCCGCTTGGCTTATTTACAACAATTATCTGAGAATCACGGTAAAGGATTTCTAAACCCAGAATGTACGGCAGAATATAACCGCAGCGTTCATCACAAGGAGGGTAGGAGGTTCCGTTTGTTTTATTTTTTGTATCGCGGCCGTAGAAAACTTCGTCCATGCTTATTGGGGAAAGATTATGTTCAAAGGCATAAGACAAAAGCTTTGGTGCGCAGCAGTCGCCGGTGCCTGTTGGTGGAAGTTTTCCGCCATGCGCCTGTATTATTTCATTCAGAGTGATTTTTTTACCGTCGAAGCGGGTGAAGGTGTAAAGAGAAAATACATTGAGTAAGGATTCGGTTGTAAGTTTTGTACGCTGTTCTTTGAGGTGTGGTTCAACAGGCTCACCAACCCCACGGGGTCCCTGAGCTTGTCGAAGGGGTCGAAGGGCGTCAGTCAACTCATGTATTTTCTTGTCATTCTTGGCAAGTGCTTGTTCAATTTCTTTGGGTGATACTATTGGAGGGACGATGATTTTTTTTAAGGGTGGTTCGACAGGCTCACCAACCCCACGGGGTCCCTGTGGTCCCTGAGCTTGTCGAAGGGGTCGAAGGGCGGCTACAGAAATCCCGCTTAAAGCCTCCAATACCACACGTTCACCAGCAGCATTCACGCACACAAGGGTTCCAATCATAACGCCGTGGCCTTTGCGTTCTTCGCTTTCTTGAGAAATCTGTTTTAAAATAATAGACCCGTCTTCTATGCCGGAAATTAATTCCATGCAGTAGTGACGGGCTAGTTCTTGCGGAAACGGCGGGAACATAAAAAAAATCCTAGTGCCAGTTGCGGGTTTCTACCTTGTCGTCTGCGGTGCCAACAAAAACAATCGGCTTGTTCTTAGAAAATAATCCGTTTTCTACAACGCCGACAATTCCGTTTATTTTATCTTCCATTTCGGCAACATCAATTGGTTTTTCCCAGGTGCAGTCAAGAATCTGGTTTCCGTTATCTGTAATTACAGGACCAGCTTTGCGAACTCCTTCACGAAGCACGCATTTTGCACCAAGCTTGTTCAATGCATTTGTAACAGGAACTCGTGCACTTTCAATAATTTCTACAGGAACAGGAAACTTTGTACCAATTGTTTCTACAGCCTTTGTAGAATCGGCAACAACAACAAAAATATCAGAATTATATTCAACTAACTTTTCGCGAACATGAGCAGCACCGCCGCCTTTAATACAGAAGCAGTCTGGAGTAACTTCATCAGCACCATCAATAGAAAGATCAAGATGGCCGCCTATAATTCTGTCATTCATTGAATAAACAGGAATGCCTAAATCCTGGCAGGCGTTCTGTGTCTGAAAGCTTGTTACAACTGCCTTAATATCCTTAAGCTCGCCGCTTTTAATATGTTCAGCAAGACGGTATACAGCTGGAATTGCAGTTGAACCTGTTCCAAGACCAATCTTCATTCCGCTGAAAATCTTTCCTTTTTCAATCAAAGTATCAATTGCAGTGTTTGCTACAAGTGTTTTCTGTTCGCTTTGTGTCATGTTTCCTCCACAACGTCATTGCCGTGCTCGACACGGCAATCTATAAATCTAATTCCGTATCTTTTTCAAAATCCTGGCCGGTAAAAAGCTTATACTGTGCATATGCCTGATATTCAAGCATCTTGTAGCCGTTGCTTACACGACAACCTGCAAGAGAAGCACGCTTCATAACCGGAGTAATTGCGGGGCGGTAAAGAATATCAAAAAGAATTTCATTGCCGCGGAAGTTGTAAAAATATATAGGGTCGTTAGGTTCCTGTTGATTTTGTGTTCCAGGTTTAATTTCTTTTGTTGCACCAACCGAAGTTGTCTGAATAATAAGATTTGAATAATCATCAAGAATTGGAGCACAATCTGGTTCAAGCTGGCAGTATTCAAAGCCGTATCGTTCTGCAATCTGTTTTGCATGACTTATTGTTCTGTTAAAAATACATACACGGGCGCCCATCTGTTTAAGAACATATGCAACTGCTTTTGCAGTTCCACCAGCTCCAATAAGAGCAACCTTTTTTCGTTTAATGCGGATTGGTCCTAAAAATTCTTCAAGCGCACGGCGGAAACCATACGCATTTGTGTTATAGCCGATCCATTTTTTATTTTTATATATTACTGTATTGCAGGCTCCAATCTGAACAACTTCTGGAGTCTGTTCATTAAGGTAATACATTATTGATTCTTTATGAGGATTTGTTACTGCAAGTCCTTTAACGCCAACCTGTTCTGCAAAAACAAGAGCTTCAGATGCAAGCTGTGAACGGATTGGAATAAAAACTGCATCAATGCCTGCACGCTTGAATCCTGAATTATGAATTTCAGGGCCCGAAACTTTATAAAGCGGCCAGCCTGTTATTCCAAAGAGTTTTGTATCTTTTGTAATTGAACGGAAATTATAAAGAGTTGTAAGCGTAACAGGATCTATGTGACCTATGTTCGAAGTATTTGCCATAAGCTCTTCCGGTGAAACATAGGTAAGATATGAGTTTGTATAAGAAGAAAGAATTCTTGAAGGAAGACCTTCCGGTCCAAGAGCACAAAGAATGTGTTCGTATTGAGTCATCTGACTTCCTTCGCGGAAAAGGTTTGCTACATCTGAAAGTTTTTTTGGTTTAAAAGCAATCTTTGGAATTTCATAACCAGTCTTACGCATTTCATCGCAGCGTTCACGAAGATTATAAATAGGCTCATCCATGCTGTGCACGCTTCTGATGATTTTTACACCAAAAGCCATTGCAGCATCCTGAATACTTGGAATATGAAAATCTTCTTCAAAGTCTACGTATGCAAAGTTTTTTGTTTTATCCTGATTTGCAAAAGCAAGAGCACGGCTGAAAAGACATGTTCTTGAAAATTCGCTTCCGTTAAATAATCCGCCGTCTATGTCTCGTCGTATTGTAAGTACGCATGGAAAATGAATCATGGAAGGAAAACGTCTGGCATAAAGCTGATCTTCTTCTGTAAGATGATCAACTCTAAGCTCAGCAATATCAATAAGCTTGGAATATTTATTAACAAGCTGTCTGTTTTCTTCCAGAGTCTTTCCTGTTAATGTAAGACATACTAACGGGGCATTCATCAGTTAACGACTTTCCTTGCCTCAACCTTATCGGCAACTGTAAGAACTAATTCTGTTCCTGCTGGTACTTCATATGGAATTGTAAGGTTTCCACCAGGATGACTGAAGCTTACGATTGTGTATGAGGTTCCCTCTGGTGTAAATGCGTCGAGCTTCATAGGAACAGGGAAAGGATAATCAGAAAGCTTAACCTGGAAAATTCCATAAGCGTTATCGTCGTTCGAACCAGAAGGCATTGCCATTTCTACAGTTACTCTTGTGTAGTTAGGAACATATTCGTCTTCAATAGTCTGCTGACCAACTACAGTACCCGGTTTTTCACCTTCTGTTGCGGCATGAGAAGTTATATCAAATACAATTTTTGTTCGCGCAATAGTCTGCAAAAGGTCGTTTATGCTCTGACCAATTACGTATGGGCGGCGTGTGTTTTCATAGTTAGGACCACGGCTTACAACAAGATTTACTGTTACAGGTTCTGAAATCTTTGAACCTTCAGGTGGATCTTGCTCAAGAATTGTTCCTGCTTCTGAAGCATCTGGAATATAAGTTGGAGTTGCAAGAGTAATAAGAGGTTTTGTCTGACCTGCAAAAAGTGTCTGAAGCGACATTTGAACTTCTGTAAGATTTTTTCCTACATAGTTACCTACAGAGTCAATTACAACACCTCGGCTTATTACAAGGTCTACGCGGCTGTAGCCTTTTACAATTGCACCAGGCTGAGGATTCTGTTCAAGAACCTGTCCTTCATCACCCGGAACATTTGAATAACGCAGGTTGATTCTTGGATAAAGCTCTTTTATCTGCATTTCAATTAATGCTTCATCCCAGTTCTTGCCAATAACATTTGGAACAAGAACTTTTTCTGCTCCTTTTATATTTGTAAAGAAAACAGCACAGCAGGTAACTATCATTAAAATGGCTGCTGCAACACAAGTTACAATGAGGGCCGGAATATTTGACTGAAGTTTATCAAAGCCTTCACTAAAACTAAAGCGGAGGTTCTTTGGGTTGAAGGGTTTTCGTTCTCGTTTCATTTTTTGCCTCTATTATTTTAATACGGAGCCAATAAAATCTTTGGCACCGTTCATAAAGTCTTTATAGTTCATCATGTTTTTTCCCTGACGCTGAAGCTTTTGAATACTTAAAACTCCATTGCCGGTTTTTACATAAATGCCGCCTGTACTTTTATTATATGCTAAAACTGTTCCGCACGCAAACGCCTGATACTCGTCCATAGGAACTACGGCTTCTGCAGCGGCAGCAATTTTCAACGGAAAATTATTTTCTTCTAAGCACCAGCAGCATGGGTCAGGATAATAGGCACGAATCTTACGGCAAATCATTTCGGCACTTTCGTTAAAATCAATTTTTGCCATTTCTTTTGTAATTGTGTAAGTGTAAGTTGCGCCTTCTTTATTCTGAGGCTTTCCATTTATGAGTGCGCCTGCTGCTGAACTTTCTTTTATAATCTGGCAGATTAATTCTGCTCCTTTTTTTGCACTGTAGTTTAAAAGACTTTCTGTTGTGTCTGATTCTTTTATGTTTACAAAATCCTGTTTTAATATGTCGCCGGCATCCATTTTGAGCGAAAGTGTTTGAATTGAAATACCAAGATATTCTTCGCCGTCTAAAATTGCCTGCTGAACAGGAGTGCAGCCTCTGTATTTTGGTAAGAATGAAGGATGAAGATTTATTCCGCCCATTGGAAAAAGCGCCAGGAACTTTGGACCAAAAATGTGGCCGTATGCAAAGCAGACAAGAAGATCTGCTCCAAGTGGTGCAATTGCTTCACGGGCAGCGCTGTCCAGATGTTCCGGTGTAAATACAGGAAGACCTTTTTCTAATGCAAAAGCTGCAACAGGAGTTGGAGTAGGGGTTTTATGACGACCCTTTGCTGTTGGAGGATTAGAAAGTACGCCTGCAATTTCAAAGCCAAAGGCATTCTGCTGGTCAAAGAGATATTCAAGTGTTATTCTTGCCGCATCCGGGCTTCCTGCAAAAACGATTTTCATTTATTCTTTTTTGCTTCCTTTGCAGCAATTTTTGCCGCTATTTTTGCAGCCTTGGCAGCTTTTGCTTTTTCCTTTTCTTTGGCACGTTCGGCACGGCGTTTAAACTGAAGCTCTGTTTTTTCGGCAAAAGCCTTGTCTCCACGGTCTATGTACAAAATACCATCAAGGTGATCATATTCATGCTGAATAATTCTTGCTAAAAGTCCGTCGGCTTCAAGAGTAAACGGGCGGCCCTTTTCGTTAAGAGCCTGCACCGTTACTTCTACAGGGCGCGAAATTGTTTCATAAACCTGAGGAATACTTAAACAGCCTTCATCGTAATCGCTCACTTCTTCTGAAGTTTTGATTATCTGAGGATTTATAAATACGCGGCGAACATCATCATCTGCAATTAAAACAAACATGCGGATATTTTTGCCAATCTGAGGAGCGGCAAGACCTACGCCTTCGTATTCAATCATTGTTTCAAACATGTCTTCGGCTAACTTGCGGATTTCGTCATTTACTTCGTCTACCGGAACCGATTTTTGTCTGAGGCTTTCTTCTCCAAGTTTTACAACATCAAGCACCATATTATTTTCCTATTCTAAGTCTGGCAGCGCGTGCGTGTCCTGCAAGTCCTTCTGCATCGCCAAGGTATCCTGCTGCGGCACCACTTTTTACTGTTCCAACTTTCTTTTCCTGAACGCGCAGTGTAGTAACTGTCTTAAGGAACATTCTTACGCTTAGTCCACCAGTAAAGCGTGCGCTTCCAGAAGTTGGGAGTGTGTGGTTCAACCCTGCTGCATAGTCTCCGTAAACTTCTGCAGCATAGTGTCCAATAAAGAGGGAACCGTAATTAAATACATTCTTTTCTATTTTATCACGCAATTTTCCGTCTGCCATTGCAAGTTCAAGGTGTTCAGGAGCCTTGCGGTTTGCAACTTCTACTGCATCTTCAAGCTTTTCAACAAGGATTATCTTTCCGCAGTTATCAATACTCTGTCGGGCAGTTGTTTTTGTTGTAAGTGTTTCAAGCTGACTTTCAATTTCGGCACTAACTTTGTGAGCAAAATCTTCGTTGTCTGTAACAAGAATAGGCTGAGCAACAACATCGTGTTCTGCCTGTGCCAGAAGATCTGCTGCAACCCAAGCCGGATTAGCAGAGTCGTCTGCAATTACCATTACTTCTGTAGGACCGGCAATAAAGTCAATTCCAACCTGTCCGTAAAGTGATTTTTTTGCAATCTGAACAAACTTGTTTCCAGGACCTGCAATTACATCAACGCGTGGAATTGAATCTGTTCCGTAAGCCATAGCGCCTATTGCCTGTGAACCGCCAACTGCATAAAGGTGATTTACACCACAAATATATGCTGCTGCCATAATTCCTTCGTCTGCATAAGGCTTTCCGCCTACAAATGCTTTTCCAGGAACACCGGCACCAGATTTTCCTGCGGCAATTTTATCATCCGGGTGAACTCGTGGTGGAGTACACATAATTACATTTTTTACACCTGCTGCAACTGCCGGAGTAACTGTCATGATTACTGTTGAAACAAGCGGGAATCGTCCGGCTGGAACATAACAGCCTGCAGTTTCTACAGGAATTGTTTTTTGTCCTGTGATGATTCCAGGTTCAAGCTCTTCTTCAAAATCTTTGAATGATTTTCTCTGGAGCTTTGCAAATTTTAAAGCAAGGTCGTGTGAATAAACGATTGCATCATAAATATCGCGCTTTTCCATGCGGAGTTTTTCTGCTGCAGCCTTGAGCTCCTCCTGTGGAACTTCAAACTGTGCAGGAACAGCAACGTCAAATTTATTTCCGTAAAGTCTGAGTGCTGCGTCTCCGCGTTTCTGCACTTCTTCCAGAACTGATTTTACAGTTTTGTCTTCACCGTCAAAGGGTCGGCCCTTGAAAAAGTCAGGCTCTACTTCGTTATATTGTTGAATTTGTATCATAGTTTAATCCTCGTATTGAGATTCCCGGGTCAAGCCCGGGAATGACAGTATGTGTCATTGTCGGGCTTGACCCGACAATCTATTTTTCTTTATGTCTCCTATCCAGCTCATCATAAACGTCTTTCCAGGTAACGCCTTCCTTGTACATAAGGACGTTTACAAAATAAAGCAGGTCTGCCGCTTCCCAGATTACTTCATCGCGGGTGTCGGCTTCGCACAATTCTTCTGCTTCTTCTTCTACCTTTTCGCGTACACGCTTAGCATCTAAAGTCGCAGTGTAGCTTCCAGGTTTTGGATTAGCAAATCTATCTGCAATTATGTTATAGAGACGACCCATGCTAGACTTTTCGCCGGGATCTGTTCCATAACATGTCCAGGAACCGGTATGACAGGCTGGACCTGTTGGCAAAACTGTTGCAAGAATGCTGTCGCGGTCGCAATCTGCACGAAGGCGTACTATTTCTAAGAAATTTCCGCTTGTTTCACCTTTAGTCCAAAGCTCGTTTCTTGAGCGGCTCCAGAAGGTCAATTTACCACATTCAAAAGTTTTTCTTACTGCTTCTTCGTTTGCAAAGCCCTGCATTAAAACTTCACCGTTTACACTCTGTGCAATTACAGGAATAAGCGGCGTCTTTTCAAAATCAAGACAGCTTACAAAAGCATCTGTAAGATTTACCTTGTTTGTATAAAGTGCCATTCCAAGCTGAACATCACAATGTAAGTGCTCGAGCGCAGCAATTTCTTCTACACTCGAAACGCCTCCTGCTACAACAACGCGGCATTTTACAGCTTCGCGCAGCTGCTTTGCATAGTCCATGTTTGTACCCTGCATGCAGCCTTCTTTTTCTACACAGGTAAAAAGCAGCTCTGAGCAGAACTTTTCTGCCTGTTTAGCCCCTTCAATAAGAGGAATATCTACAGTTTCTGTCCAGCCTTTTACGGCGATTTTTCCATTTATAGCATCTACTGAAATAATAATTCTGTCTTTACCGATTGCAGCAGCCAGTTCATTCAAAAAATCTTCATTAAGAACTGATTCTCCAGGGGCTGGGGCAGCCTTCCACGCAGCAGAACCAATGATAACCTTTTCGGCTCCAAGTGAAATAAGCTCGCGTGCGCGTTTTACAGTACGAATTCCACCACCGGTTCTTACATTTCCACGGCGGAGAAGTGATTTTAAAAGGGGAGTATTTGCAGTATTTCCTTTAGCGTCAACGTTTCCAAGGGCTGCATCAAGATCAATTACTGCAACCTCGCCATACATATCAAACTGGCGGATAAGAGAATCTGCATCATCGCGTTCAAGCATAAGGTCTTTACCGTTTTTAAGCTGAACTACGTGTCCGTTTTTCAAATCAATAGATGAAATTACCATAGTAGGGTATTGTACCAAATTTTAAGAGTTAATACAAATGAAACAGTCAGATAAAAAAAAAGCTGCCGTAAAAGGAGTAAAAACGGCAGCCTAAAAAAAGGGGGAAAAAAAATGTAACATCGAAGTAACAAAAGGATAAACTCTTCTCTTGCATCGAATCACTTATTAAACCGCATAAGGCTTTAGAGGTTACAAAAAATCATGAAATAATGTTGCGATAAGTTAAAACTTATACTATACTTAAGATGGGTAGGGAAAAAATGTCTGAAACTAAGAAAACTCCAGGAAAATCTTCTTTGGCTGCAAGGGCAGAGGCTCTTGTTGCAAAATCTAACGCTAGTAAAACATCCGCAAAACCTGCTGCAAAGGCTTCGACAGTAAAAAAGGCTGCTGCGCCGGCAAAAGTTCCTGCTAAGGCTGCTCCAAAAGCCACAGCTCCTGCAAAAAAGGCCGCACCAGCAAAAGGTCCTGCAGTTTACGACGAAAGCAGTATTCAGCATCTTGAAGGTCTTGAGCATATCCGTCTGCGTCCTGGTATGTATATTGGTTCCCTTGGTGACGGTTCAAACGAAAATGATGGTATTTATATCTTATTAAAGGAAGGAATTGATAACGCTGTAGATGAATTTTCACAGGGTTTTGGTAAACGTATAGACATTGCAATAGAAAACGGCCGTGTAAAAATCCGCGATTACGGACGAGGAATTCCTCTTGGAAAGCTTGAAGACTGTGTTTCTAACGTAAATACCGGTGCTAAATACAATAACTCAGTATTCAAACAGGCAATTGGTATGAACGGTGTTGGTATTAAAGCAACTAACGCCCTTTCTTCATACTTCCGTGCTGCTTCTATCCGTGAAGGTAAGATGGCAGTTGTTGAATTCAAAAAAGGCGATAAAATCAGTGGAAAAACAGGCAAGGCAAAAGAAGGAACTCCAAACGGAACTTATCTTGAGTTTGAACCTGACACTTCTATCTTTGGAAAGTATGCCTTTAACATGGAATATGTAGAAAAACGCCTGTGGAACTATGCATATTTGAATCCTGGCCTGCTTCTTAAGTGCAACGGCAAGGATTATTTGAGTAAAAACGGTATTCAGGATCTGCTTGTAAACGAAATGGGCAAATCAACAAAGCCTCTTTACAATATGTTCAATTATCAGGGTGAAAATCTTCAGTTTGTTTTGACTCATACTCCATCGCTTGATAAATATGTTTATTCATTTGTAAACGGTCAGAGCACAGAAGATGGCGGTACACACGTTACTTCATTCCTTGATGGCTTTACAAAGGGCGTAAACAGCTTCTTTAAGAAGGAATATGACGAAAAAGATGTAACTGCCGGACTTTTGTGTGCACTTAAGATTGGTCTTGATAATCCTATGTTTACTTCGCAGACAAAGAATAAGCTTGGAAACGTAGAAATCAGGGCTCCTATTATTAAAGAAGTTCAGACTGCTGTAGATGACTGGCTCCGTCATAATCCTGATATTGCGGGGCAGCTTGAAGATAAAATAATTAAAAACCAGAAGGCCAGAGCAGAAATTAACAGCGTAACAGATAAACAGGTTCGTGAAGCTGCAAAATCTATTATGCTCAAGATTCCAAAGCTCAAGGATTGCCGCTACCACCTGCAGGATGGCGAAAAGGGTGCAAACAGCATGATTTTCATTACCGAGGGTGATTCTGCGACTGGTTCAATGGTCGGAAGCCGCGATGTTTCGTACCAGGCAATTTTCAGCTTGCGCGGTAAACCGGAAAACATGTACGGCTGTAAAAAATCGGCACTTTTTGAAAATGAAGAATTAAAGAATCTTACCTTTAGTCTTGGCGTTCAGCAGGATATTGAAGGACTTCGATTTGACAAAATCATCATTGCAACCGATGCCGATAACGACGGATATCATATCAGAAATCTTGTAATGACATATCTTCTGCTTTATTTTGAAGAGCTTGTTCTTTCAGGACATGTTTATATTCTTGAAACTCCGCTTTTCCGTGTACGTAACAAGAGTAAAACAGTTTACTGCTATTCAGAAGAAAGCCGCGACAAAGAACTTGCAAAAATGGGTGCTTCTGCCGAAGTTACACGCTTCAAGGGACTTGGAGAAATCAACCCTAACGAGTTTGGTCAGTTCATTTTCCCTCGTAAAGAAGGCGAAAGTGAAGACAAAGGAATGCATCTTACTCCTGTAACAATCCAGAGCCTAAAGAATGTACCAGAAGTTCTGCAGTTTTACATGGGTAAGAACACTCCAAAACGCTACGATTATATTGTTCATCACCTTGCCAAGGAAATTGATGCCTAGGGTAGTCTAAAATCCTCTTTTTTACTATAATAATGCTTTCACTAAACATTTTGTGAGGCTTTTTATGGATTTAAAAGGACGCAATTTTTTAACTCTCAAAGATTTTACACCTGAAGAAATTCTGGGTTTACTCGATCTTGCTGCCGACCTTAAGGCAAAGAAAAAGCGCGGTATTCCTGTTGATATTCACCGCGGAAAAAACATTGCCCTTATTTTTGAAAAAACAAGTACCCGTACCCGCTGTGCCTTTGAAGTTGCTGCACACGATCTTGGAATATGCACAACTTATCTTGCAGAAGGAAGCCAGATTGGTAAAAAGGAAAGCATTGCCGACACAGCACGTGTTCTTGGCCGCATGTTCGAAGGAATTGAATATCGTGGTTATGAACAGACAATCGTAGAAGATCTTGCAAAATATTCAGGTGTTGTTGTTTGGAACGGTCTTACAAATGAATATCACCCGACTCAGATGCTTGCAGACATGCTTACAATACGCGAGCATTATGGAAAACTTAAGGGACTCAAGCTTGTTTATTTTGGTGATGCACGCTACAACATCGGTAACTCACTTTGCATTGTTTGTTCAAAGCTTGGACTTAATTTGACACTTTGTGCTCCGGAAAAATATTTTCCTAATAAGGCTCTTGTAGAAGAGTGCAGCGCCTGGTGCAAAGAAAGCGGTGGTTCAATTACTTTGGAAAGCAACGTAGACAAAGCTGCTGCCGATGCAGATATTATTTATACTGATGTCTGGGTAAGCATGGGCGAACCTGATGAAATCTGGGCAGAACGCATTGCAGACCTCAAAGCTTATCAGGTAAATAAAGATGTTATGGCAAAGGCAAAACCAACTGCAATCTTTATGCACGACCTTCCGTCTTTCCATGACTGCAAAACAAAAATCGGCGAAGAGATTCACAAAAAGTTCGGTCTAACAGCAATGGAAGTAACCGACGATGTTTTTGAATCGCCACAATCTGTAGTTTTTGACGAAGCAGAAAACAGAATGCATACAATCAAGGCAGTTATTGCTGCTACACTTGGGAATAATTTTTAAGTGGATTGCCACGTCGCTGTGCTCCTCGCAATGACGTCATTGCGAGCCGCAGGCGAAGCAATCCATTATCTGGAGGAATAATTATGAACGCAATAATCACCGTCGTAGGATCAGATAAAGTAGGTATCATCGCAAAGGTTTCTGCATTTTTGTCAGAGCACTCAATCAACATTGCAGATATCACACAGACAATTCTTTCGGGCAACTTTGTAATGATGATGATGGTAGACATGTCAAAAGCAGACATCGACATTGACAGCCTGCGTCAGTCACTCAACAAAATCTCCGAAGAAATGGGCGTAGAAATCAACATCATGGCCGAGAAAGTTTTCTCGGCTATGCATCGTGTGTAAGCCCAACCCGTCATTGCGAGGAGTGAACGCAGTGAACGACGTGGCAATCTAGTATGTGGATTGCCGCGCTTCGCTCGCAATGACGTGAATTCCTAAAAGGATATAATCTCCCCGTACACTTCAATTGCAAACTGATCAGTCATTCCTGAAATATACTCAATCACACATTTTGTGTAAGACTCGTTATCGTAAATATCAAAAACTTGAGGCGTGTTGTAGCGCAGGGCCTGCTTTTTATCTACAAAGCAATGGCGCTCTGTGATGAACGACCTGTAGTTTGCATGCTTTACCAGCCAGTCTTCAAAAGTTGCACAAAGCTTAGGGCAGTAACGGAGGGCCTGGGCGGCACGACCGTTTTCTACATAAGGTTTTATACGCTGAAGGGTTGTGAAAATTGTCTTGATGATATTTTCTGAATAAGTTGCAAACTCGCCAAGACGCCAGTGATTATAAATGTTTGCAAAATTGAATTTCTTAAGCTCAAGAATAAACTTGAAATATTCATCAGAAAAGCAAAGTCCTTTTTCAGGGCTGCTCTGCTCACACAAATCTACTATTAAATCATTAATCAAAACTGTTGTATTTACAGCCTTTCCGCTGCGAAGGGCCTTTGCACCCTTTCCTTCAAAGCCAAGAGTAGAGCCTACAATTTCGCGGAGCTGACGGTAAGAAGCCATGTCTATAATGTGGTAGGCACGGGCATCTTCAATGTCGCGCCCAAGATATGCAATTTTATCTGCAATTTTTACAACGCAGCCTTCCCAGGTAAACGGCTGGATGAATCCAGGACGCTTCATAGAATAAAGATCTATTGCTTCTGAACGAGGTTTGATTCCCTGCTGGTCAATTTCGCCACAGTGACAGATAAGCCCGTCGCGAACAGCATAAGTAAGATTAAGCGGCTGCTCAACTTCATTAGGATCCTGCAGAGTTTCTATATAATCAGCAAAGAAAAGACTGTTTCGTTCATGCCAGAATTTTTTAGGAGCGTTGTGGCCTTCTTTTTGTTCAAGCAGG
Organism: Treponema sp.; assembly: GCA_017551545.1. GTDB lineage: Bacteria > Spirochaetota > Spirochaetia > Treponematales > Treponemataceae > Treponema_D. The sequence goes on from JAFZLJ010000015.1 coordinate 14,827, forward strand.
CCGTTCAAGCAGTCTTCACCATGATGACCAAAAGGCGCATGCCCAATATCGTGGCCCATGGCAATTGCGCTGGCCAGCTGTTCGTTTAAGCCAAGGTATTTAGCAATTGTAGAAGCAACAGAGGCAACGTGCATAACGTGTTCCATGCGGGTACAGATATGGTCGTTGTGAGGTGCATAAAAAACCTGTGTTTTGTGTTTAAGGCGGCGGAAGGCTTCACTGTGGAGAAGTCTTGTATAGTCGCGCTCAAACTCGGAACGGATATCATTATTACGCGCATAAATTGGAATTTCGCGTTTTATTGCCTGTTCCCATTTAGGATTTTTTTCATCACATCTTTGGTCTTTGAAGGAGTTATGCATACATATAGAATATACCTATTTTAAGAATTTGTCACTCAAAGTAAAAGAAAGGGCTGCCCGAAAAAAATGGACAGCCTTTTTCTTATGTAAATGGATGAAATCTATAATTCTTTTTTTTCAAGAAATTCTATATTTATGGTACCAACTTTAGATAAGAATTTTGTAGAGTCAGCATTGATTTTTTTTGTTGTAGAATAGTTTAAATCTAAAGTTTCGATATTACGGTCTTCATCCCGTGGCACTCGGCTTCCTGAGTAAGCTTGAATTGTTACAAAAACATGATCATCCAGATAATAATCACAAGACTCTGTATTGGTAGAATCTGGAACATATTGATTATTAAAATCGTCATCGGACATAGTTTCCATTTCATCAATTTCTTCATCGGTTAATGTTTTTTTAATAACAATAACACATTTTGTTACAAATCCAAATCCCGAACTATAATTAATATCACGGCCTTGGGAATAAAACTCTTTGTACATATAAGAAGTTTGTCTGTTTGAATTATATATTTTTGAATATTTCCATGTACCACTTGAAAGTGTGAACTTGTCTGAATTATAATTATTTAGTCCTGTTTCATTAAAGAGTTCAAAATTAAAGCTGTCCCACTCATTGTCAGTAGAAGACTTGATTGTTCTTCTTTGTGTAGTTCCGCTGGATGATGAGCTTTCGTTGCCATTGCTATTGCTGGTTCCATTCGAGCCAGTGTTGCCGCCACTTCCAGGTGTACAGGCTACAAGCATTCCAATTGCAATCAGCACAGAAAGTGCCGTCATCAGATTTTTTAATAATTTCATAAACACTCCATAAAATTACAATTTTCTTCTATTATACCCCCCCCCCTCGAAAATTTGTCAACTTATTTAGAATGCAGGTTTTGTTGGATGAAATTTGACGAATAAATAAATCTATGCTATAGTTAAATAAAGGAAATGCCCGATTCATTGGGTAGCCTTCACACGATTTGACAAAGCCGCCAATTAGGGTGTAAGACTAAGGGCGGCTTTATTTATTCACTCATTTCTTATTTCTAAAATATGAGAGAACTGCTATAACAGTGCAGATCACAGTGGCAACACAAGTTACCGCTAATCCTAGTATAGATGCTGTTTTTATTTTTTGTAAATAGCTATACCACTTGCTCTTAATAGCTATCTAACATATAATAAATTATCCCTTTTTTCAGGAGGCCTCCTATGGACACAAAACCAATTCCAATGTTTGAAGCCAAAAACAAACTTCCTCTTTTTATGCATAAGGCAGAAACTGAAGGACCGGTTTTTATTTCGCGCAGGAATAAGACTGTGGGGGTTATTCTTTCTATCGATGAATACAACAAACTGCTGCTTGCAAAACCAAAACGAACAATTCTTGAAGCCGCCGCCGAATTCCGCAAAAAAGTTGACGACACCCTTACCGACGAAGAAATTGACAGGATTTTTAATAATAGGGATTCCTGGATGGACGGCGACGATTATGAAACAAATGTTTTTGATGGTGTTTTTGATTAATGGAAGGGGATTATGAACGAAGAAGAACCACATTATCTGCTTGATTCAAATATTGTTTCTGAAATTATCAAGCATGACGCCAATTTTAATGTAATAAAAAAACTTGCCGAGCATTCTTCGGATTGTGCAATTTGTGCTCCTGTTTGGGAAGAATTGATATTTGGTGCTAAGATTTTAGCGAAGGGCATGCACAGAAAGTTTCTTGAAGATTTTCTGGTTAATGATGTTCACGAAAATTTTCCAATAAAAAGTTATACCGAAAAAGCAGCACTGATTCACGCAGAACTTCGGGCAGCCTTAAAGAAAAAAGGTATGCCAACTCAAAAAACCGACAGCCTCATAGCCTCCATCGCCCTTGCAAATCACATGGTTTTAGTTACCCGCAACACAAAGCATTTTGAAGCAATTCAGGAAGTGAGCGGACTGGAAATTGAGAACTGGTTTTAAGCCTGTTCAACAGCCTTTGCCAGCTGGTCGGCGCAGCTTGTGCTTTTGTAGCCGCAAAGATTTCCTTTGAGTTTGGCAACAATTTCTTCGGCTTTCATTCCTTCGCAGAGCTTTGAAATTGCCTTTAAGTTTCCGTCGCAGCCGCCTTCAAAGCTGATATTTGTAATTGTGCCGTCATCATTTTTTGTAAAGCTGATTGAACGTGCACAGGTTCCTTTTGTTTTGTATGTTACATCCATATTTATAATATAATTGTATTAAAAGCTTTTTTCTACTATAATGCTTGGAAAGTTTTATTCTTTTATACAACAGAGGTTTAATATGTCAGAAGAAGTAAGAGTTAGATACGCACCATCTCCAACAGGAATGCAGCACATTGGTGGTGTTCGCACTGCACTTTTTAATTATCTTTTTGCTCGTTCAAAGAATGGAAAATTTATATTGCGTCTTGAAGATACAGACCGCACACGCTATGACGAAAAATATGTTCAGAACCTTTATGATACTATGGCCTGGCTTGGAATTGACTGGGACGAAGGTGGAAGTAAAGGCGGAGAATATGGTCCTTATGTTCAGAGTGAACGCTTTGAGCTTTATAAAAAATATGCTTACGAACTTGTAGAAAAGGGTGAAGCTTACTACTGCTTCTGTGATGCAGAACGCCTTGACCGCATCCGCAAAATCCAGACAGAAAATAAAATGGCTCCTGGTTATGACCGTAACTGCCGTCACCTTACTCCTGAAGAAGTTAAGGCAAACCTGGATGCAGGTAAACCATATGTAATTCGTCTTAAGGTTCCAATGGAAGGTGAAACAAAATTCAGCGATCACCTTCTTGGCGACATTGTATGGAAAAACGAAGATATTTCTCCGGATCCGGTTTTGCTCAAGAGCGACGGATTTCCTACATATCACCTTGCAAATATTGTTGATGACCACTTTATGAAAATCAGCCATGTTATGCGTGCTCAGGAATGGATTCCTTCTACACCATTGCACGTTCAGATGTACCGCGCTTTTGGTTGGGAACATCCTGAATTCTGTCATCTTCCAATGGTAAATGGTTCAGACGGAAAGAAGCTTTCTAAGCGCCACGGTTCAACTTCTTTGAATGAGTTCCGTGCACGCGGCTACTTACCACAGGCAATTGTAAACTATGTTGCAATGCTTGGTTGTTCTTACGAAGAAGGAAAAGAATTCTACACACTCGAAGAGCTTGCTGCACGCTTTAAGCTTGAACATTTGAACAAGGCTCCTGCAGTATTTGATTACAAGAAGCTTGAATATTTCAACGCAAACTATATCCGCCAGTTGAGCACAGAAGAACTTTACAAGTGGACTTTGCCGTTTATTACAGGAACAGGCGATGCTGCAATTGAAGTTGCAATTGATCCTGAAAGTCAGCAGCCGCTTCCAAATGTTGGACCAAAGTTCAGCGGTGTTGCAATGGGAGAAGACGGTCGTCCTTACTGTGTAGACAAGAGCATGAACATGAGCAGCGACGATGTTGAAAAGACACTTATGGGACTTATGCCACTTATTCAGGAACGCCTTAAGTTCTTGAGCGAAGCTGCAGAAATGGTTCACTTTATGTTTACAGAACCTGCAGTTCCTCCTGCAGAACAGCTCATTCCTAAAAAGCTTGATGCTGCAAAAACAAAAGAAGTTCTTGAAGCTGCAAAGGATTTTGTTCACCAGTGTTTCAGTCTTGATCACGAAGGCGCAGAAGAACTTGCAAAGTCTAAGGCAGAAGCGCTTGGAATTAAGCTCGGCGACTTTATGATGCCAATCCGCATGGCTGTAACAGGTTCACGCGTTTCTCCACCGCTTATTGGTTCTATTGTAGTTCTTGGTGAAGAAAAGTCGCTCGCCCGTATTGAAAAGACGATTGCAACTTTATAATGATATCTTTAATACTTACCGATCTGGACGGCACTCTTTTTCGCGACGATAAATCTATTTCGGATTATTCAAAGCAGATGATTGCGCGCGCACAGGAAAAGGGTATTCTGTTTGGAGTTTGTACTTCTCGTGCAAAGATTAATGCTGCCAAGTTTTTAGATGGCATTAATCCGGATGTCCTTATCACTAACGGTGGCGGCATGGTCACCTATGGTGATGACCTTGTTTATTCCTGCGAATTTACTGTTGAAGAAATCAGAACTCTTATAAAGGCTACCTTTGATGTCTGTGGTCCTGACGCTGTTCTTTCTGTAGATAACGATCACGGACTATACTGCAACACAAAGGAAGAGCTTGGCGACAAATACTGGACCCAGAATGATTTTTCTGATTTTCGTGAGCCTGGCATGAAGATGTGCGTAGAAACACTGGACAAGGAAAAGGTAGAAAAAATTGCTGCAAGTCTTGGTGCAGATAAGCTTGATTATCTTCCTTTTTCTGATATTCCATGGTACAAGTTCAGCAAAAAGGGTGCTACAAAAGAACGTGCAATAGAAGCCTTGTGTCAGAAACTCAAAATCACACCTGAACAGATTGTTGCTTTTGGCGATGACTTTAATGATATTGGAATGCTCAATCTTTGCGGAAAAGGCATAGCCATGAAAAATGCAATTCCTCAGGTCCAGGAAGTTGCAGACGAAGTTTGCGATACAAACGAAAATGACGGCGTTGGCAAATGGATAGAGGAGAAGCTTTTATGATAAAGATTCTTTTTGTCTGCCACGGAAATATCTGTCGTTCCCCAATGGCCGAATTTGTAATGAAAGAACTAGTCCGCCGCGCAGGCCGCCAGGATGATTTTTTAATTGAATCAGCCGCAACAAGTACAGAAGAACTCGGTAACGACATGCACTACGGAACCCGCACAAAGCTCAGAGAAATGGGCATCCCTTTTACCCGCAGAGCCGCCCGCCAGATTCGCCGCATCGATTACGACCGCTACGACTGGCTTGTAGCAATGGACGACGAAAACATTTACTACATGAACCGCTGCTGGAGCCCAGACCCCGACCGCAAAATTGTACGCCTTCTTTCCTTTGCAGGCAAAACAAGAGACATTGCAGACCCTTGGTACACTGGCAACTTTGACCAGACTTATGAGGATATTTTAGAAGGGTGTACTGCATTTTTGAAATATCTCACGGCATAATCTGTCATTGCGAGCGAAGCGCGGCAATCCATTGATACAATTTACATCTCTTTTTTTATAACACGAATTGTGATTTGTAGTTTATAATATAGTGGGGGTCAGTTCACCTTGTATTAAATGGGGAAATTAAATGAAAAGACTTTTTTTTGTTTGCTTTATATTTTTATCTATTCAGTGTTTTGGAGAAGAATTCAATATGAATATAAATTTAGAAAATGCTATGAATTATTGTATTACAGAATTGATACCCAAATATTATAATGGTCAAAAAGATTTTGATGAAGAAAGAAATATTCTATACACTAAGTTTTTAGTAGGTCTTCAAGGGGATACTATTTTTCATGAAATACAAGGAACAGAGGACCTAATTTTTAATTTTTATTATTTAATTAATCATGATAAACAGATTTGTCAGTGTATAAAGATTTCTAGTTTAATAAAGGATTCAAAACTGTATGAATATTGGATCCTGAATATTTCTGATAGAGGGGTACCGTATAAGTATGCATATTTTTATATTACAAAATCAGAATCAAAATATTCAAAACGAGAAATAATTGATATTTCAATAAAATATAAAGAGTCATACAGATATATGGATGGAATAGATTTATTATTTCCTATAAATAATTTAATAACCTTATATCAAGTTGAACCTTGGATTCATATGGAGAGTTTTAAAGGAACAAAATATGAAAATATGATAGTAAGCTGGAAAAAGGATACTCCGTACTTACGTAAAATGAATTTATTTGAAATACTCTATTATAGGTTACTAAAGAAAGCTAAACGATAGTATCTTGTAATTTGTAATTGTTTGATAAACCTTTATTTGCTCATAAAACATAGTAATTTGAGCTGCTAAGAAAGTACATTAAAAAACTTATGATAGTGTATTTTCTTAGGAAGACTTGGTCTATGGCCTCCGTGACTACTATCCAAAGACCGCTTTCTGATATTCCCTGGTACAAGTTCAGCAAAAAAGGTGCTACAAAAAAAACGTGCCATAGAAGCTTTATGTCAGAAACTCAAAATCACATCTGAACAAATTGTTGCCATGGACGACGAAAACATTTACTACATGAACCGCTGCTGGGGTCCTGACCCAGACCGCAAAATTGTACGACTTCTTTCCTTTGCAGGCAAAACCCGCGACATTGCAGACCCCTGGTATACCGGTAACTTTGACCAGACCTATGAGGATATTGTGGAAGGGTGCACTGCGTTTTTAAAATTTCTCGGGTAAAGGTTTTCCTTCTTTTTTCCAGGCGTAGTATTCTGCGGTTGCAGTAAACAAAACGTCGCTCGAAGAATTGAGCGCAGTTTCCATACTGTCCTGAACAACCCCTATAATAAAGCCTACTCCAACAACCTGCATTGCTATATCATTTGGAATTCCAAAAAGTGAACAGGCAAGCGGGATGAGCAGCAATGAACCGCCTGCAACTCCCGAAGCACCGCAGGCACCTAGTGTTGCAAGAACACAAAGAATAATTGCAGTAGGAAGGTCTACCGAAATACCCAGTGTGTTAGCAGCCGCTAACGTCATTACAGAAATTGTGATTGCAGCTCCGTCCATGTTGATTGTTGCACCAAGCGGAATTGAAACAGAATACATGTCTTCGTCAAGACCAAGCTTTTCGCAAAGCTCCATATTTACAGGAATGTTTGCGGCAGAGCTTCTTGTAAAGAAGGCCGTGATTCCACTTTCGCGAAGACAGCGCAGAACAAGAGGGTAGGGATTTCTTTTTAAAACAATTGCTACGATAACAGGAGAAACAACAAAGGTCATAAAAAGCATTGAGCCAACAAGCACGAGAAGGAGCTTTCCGTAATTTGTAAAAATGCCCAATCCGTTTGTTGAAACCGTAGCAAATACAAGTCCAAAAATTCCAAAAGGAGCAAGGTTGATTATCCAGCGGACAATCTGTGAAATTCCCTGTGCAATTTCTGTGAACATAAGCTTTGTCTGTTCGCTTGCAAAACGCTTCATGGCAAGTCCAAAAATTAAAGCCCAGGTAAGAATACCAATGTAGTTTGCGCGGGCAAGTGCGTCTACAGGGTTTGAAACTGCATTTATAAGAAGATTATTTAAAACCTGTCCAATGCCTGCTGGTGCCGCAGAAACATCTGCTTCCTGTGCAAGTACAATTGTCTGAGGAAAAATAAAGCTTGCGGTAACTGCAACAAGAGCTGCCAGCAGGGTTGTTGTAAGATATAATCCAATGACCATACCAAAACGGCGGTCCAGTTTAGCAGCGCCCTTTGCAAGTGAACTTGAAACAAGTGCAAAAACAAGCACCGGAGCAATTGCCTTGAGTGCACCAACAAAAAGGTTGCCCAGCACAGAAATCCAGCCGGCCTGCGGCAAAAGAATTCCGATTATTGCTCCAAGAATAATTCCAATACAGATTCGCAGAATGAGGCTCACAGAATTATAAGCCTTAACAAGTTTAGAAAAAATGTTTGTGTGTTCCATGATTAAATTATAACATAAAAAATGTGACTTTACTATGCGCAATTTTTCTTACAATTTACATCGCTTTTTTTACAACACAATTTTATTTTCTCGTGTATAATTATCATGTGAGGTAGTAATGATTAAGAAACTTGGATTTGGTTTGATGCGACTTCCTTATACGGAAGACAAGACTTGGGGCAATATTGATTTGGAAAAGACCCGCGAGATGATTGACGCTTACATGGAACAAGGTTTTTCTTATTTTGATACTGCGTGGGTTTATCATGGCGGATTTTCTGAGCGCGTGTTTGGTGAACTTGTTGCAAAGCGATATCCTCGCGAAAAGTTTCAGGTTACTACTAAGATGCCGCTTTGGGGAATGACAGACCCTGCTAATCTGCAGAAGACTTTTGACGAACAGTTGAAGAAATGTGGCGTTGAATATTTTGACTATTACTTTTTGCATGCCCTGAACCGTGATGTTTTTGCTACTGCTGAAAAGCTTGGTGCTTTTGAATGGATGCAGAAAATGAAGAAGGAAGGAAAAATCCTTTATCCGGGCTTTAGCTTCCACGACGACGCAGATGCTTTGGAAATGATGCTTTCTAAGCACCCGGAAGTAGAACTTGTTCAGCTTCAGATAAACTACATTGACTGGGAAAGCGACAATGTTCAGAGCCGAAAGTGTTATGAAATCTGCTGCAAGTACAATATTCCTGTTTCAATTATGGAACCAATTAAGGGCGGAAGTCTTGCAAACATTATGCCTGACGCTAAAAAGATTTTTACTGATTATAATCCAAACGCAAGTGCTGCAAGCTGGGCTATGCGCTACTGTGCAAGTCTGGACAATATTCTTGTTGTACTAAGCGGTATGAGCAATATGGAGCAGCTTCAGGACAATATGTCTTACATGAAGGATTTTGTCCCTCTTAATGCCGAAGAACAGGCCTGCATCGAAAAAGCAACTCAGCTTATAAAATCTACAATCGCTATTCCATGTACTGCCTGCCGCTATTGTGTAGACGAAACAAACGGCGGATGTCCTATGAAAATAGATATTCCGCGCATGTTCGAGCTCTACAACGAAAGTAAGCGCTATGGGGTAGCTTCGTACAAGTGGCACTTTGATCAGGCTGTAAAAGGCGGTGGCAACCCTGCAGAATGTATAGGCTGCGGCAACTGCCAGGGTCATTGTCCGCAGAAGCTTGAGATTATTGAGCTGCTTAAAGAGGTTGCTAAAACCTTTGCATAAAAGCCTGGAGGCTTTTGGGAGATTATTATGAAAAAGTATGTAAAAATGTTGGGATTATTGTTGATTATAGGATTTGTTCTTGCGGCTTGTGGGAATGAGACGAAGGATGATTTAGATGTTGAAGTGAGCGAAATTACTTTGACAAACGGAAAGTGGAAGATGTCTTATTCATCTTCTTTCGAAGGCCTTGATACATCCGGGGCAAGCTTTGTTTCAACCTATGTAGATTCTTCTAGGATTCAAGTTTCGGGTGATACTTTGACAATAATAAGCGGCACTTATTCTCAATCTTATGTATATACCTTCCCGGAATCTGCAGCAGCAAGTGATATTGAGGCCTTTGCCCAGCAGAAGCAGGAGGAGCAGGCTGAGTGGGAGGAAGAGCAGGAGACGGCTGGAATAACCGTTACTACTGTATCTTTTGAGCATACCGGTAGAAGTGTCAGTATTACCTGTGCCTATGAGAAAACAACTAAACAGATTGAAAGGCAAAATCAAGGTGGTTCTGTATCTGGCTTGAGCAGCGGTATACCACAGAATGCAGTAATTAAAACAAATCCCGGTAGAACTGAGTATAAAATTACCTTTTCAATTGCACCTGATCCTAACTTCCCAGACGATGTTGGCAGGGATATAGTTCTGGTTTTTAAGAAGGTGTAGGCCTTGGGGGGCAGGCCTCCTTTTTCGGATAATTTCCTGGTAAAATACATATAAAATTGTGGTTTGTTTGGAAATATATGTACTTTTGTGCCTTTGTTTGGGGTTGGGTACATATAAAACACTGTGAAATTGTAAAATATATGTACCCACACCTGTTTTTGTCGCATTATAAGTCTTGATTTCTTGTTTTAGCGGGGAAAAGTACATATAAATATAATAAAAAAGTAAAATAATATGTACCCAAGCCTGATTTCCACACATTTCACACAAATATTTCTTGCTCCAGCGGTAAAAAGTACATATAATAATATAAGATAGAGCAGAATATATGTACACCCGCTGTTTTTTTACCAGAAAAAAGGGGGCCTCCCATGAAAAAATTAGAAATCCTGCCGCCGGAACAAATCCTTAAGCCTGTAGAAACCCGCATTGCAGAGCTGGAGTATGCCTTGAAATCAAAACAGGCCGTCTTGCAGCATTCAAAGCCTGGACTTGTTAGAATTGTTGTTAGAAAAGGGCAGCTTCAGTTTTATAAAAGGGAATCAGCCGCAGACATTCAGGGTAAATATATGCCTCGTTCTCAGGATGCCCTGGCCCATTCATATATCCAGAATGATTATGACACAAAAACAATTTCAGCTCTTCAGGAAGAAATAAAATGCCTTAAACAGTTTCAGAAGGCCTACTCCAACAAAAATGCCTCCAATGTTTACACAAGGCTTTCGCCTCCGCGACAGACAATTGTCAAAGCACTGACCCTGACCAATTCCCAATATGCCGACGCCTGGCTCAAGGTGGAATATCGGAAAAAGAAAATCCCTCCAGAAGCTAAACCTCTGATTACAAATAATGGAGACCAGGTTCGTTCAAAATCTGAAGTTATAATTGCTGATTCCCTGAATGCGGCAGGTGTTCCCTATCGTTATGAGTTTCCTCTTTTGATAGACAAAAATGCCGACACCCCGGACTTCACCGATTATGATTTTTGCAAGCTTCACCCGGATTTTTACTGTCTGAATCTGCGTACCCGACAGGAGTTTGCATGGGAACATTTTGGCATGATGGATGACCCCCGCTATGCTGCACAGGCCGCTGAAAAAATCCGACTCTACCAGGAAAATGGTTTCTTCCCCGGCAAGAATCTTATTATCACTATGGAAACTTCAGTCAGCCCTCTTTCGTCCAAAGCCTTAAAAACTTTGATAAAAGAATATCTGGTATAAAGAAAAAAATCATCCTAAAACCTGAAACCTGGAACCTAAAAAATCCTATTCCCAAAAGACACTAAATGTAGTATAGTACTCGTATAAACCACACTATATAAGAGGTCTACTATGCCTTATACCGAGCCAACAAGTCTTGCGATTGTTGCCTGTCCTGGTGGCGAAGCTTTCGCCGATGAAGTCATAACGCACCTTAAACATATGTACAAGCATCGTTTTACTTTAAAGAACGATGTTGTGTCTAAGCGTTATGAGCTGACTAAAGAAGAGCTTGTGCAAAGAATCAATCTGCAGAATGATTTGCAGACCAGTGATCTTTGTATAAGGGGTGCTACTAACAAATACAGACCGCCTGTTTTCAAAGTTAATTCAAGGTTCTCGTATTTTGCCAACGGCGAAGTTAAGATTGAGCTTTTGGATACTGTCCGCGGAAAGGATGTTTATATTTTCCAGGATGTTGAAAATCACGAAGTTCTTAGCTTGAACGGCGGGGCTAATAAGGTTGTAATGACCGTAAATGACCACGTTATGTCGCTGCTTGTTACTATTGATGCAGTGCGCATGGCAGGGGCTGGAAAAATTACTCTTGTTGTGCCGGCTTATCCTTATGCACGTCAGCACAAACGTAAGGGTCGCGAAGGTTTAACTGCAAGTCTTCTTGGACACATTTACGAAATGCAGGGTGTTTCCAGAATTATTACTCTTGATATTCACTCGCGCGAGATTCCTAATGCATTCTCACGCCTTAATCTTGATAACTTACATGCAAGCTATCAGGTTATCCGCGAGCTCAGCAAGATTGTTGACCTTACCGGAAAAACCGAAGACCTTGTTGTTGTTGCTCCAGATACCGGTGCCATTGACCGAAACAAGTTTTATGCATCGGGCCTTAAGCTTCCTCTTGCTTTGATTTACAAGGAACGAGATTATTCTATCGTTACTCAGGATGCTCACTCTACTAACATCAAGGCTGTTAAGCTTTTGGGTGATGTAAAGGGAAAGGTTGCCTTCCTTGCTGATGATATGCTTGGTACCGGTGGTACTTTGCTCAAGGCTATGCAGTTCCTTAAGGAGCAGGGCGCTACAAAAGTAATCTGTGCCATTTCGCTTCCGTTCTTCACCGGCAATGCCATTAAGGATTTTGATGAAGCATACGAGCAGGGATTGTTCTACCGCATTATTGGTACAAACGCTGTTTACCACGAAGATTTACTCAATCGCGAATGGTACATAAGCACAGACGTTAGCGGACTTTTTGCAAACGTAATTACACGCATTCACTATAATCAGTCGCTCAGCGAACTGCTTGATAACCGCTCGATTATTGAAAAGGTTGTAAAGCAGACTACTCCTTCTGATGAGAAAAAAGAAGGCTGATTTCATCTATGAAAGACGTTGTCCTCGCGGTTGATATTGGTACTACTGCATTAAAAGCCGGTCTCATTACAAAAGAAGGCGAAGTTCTTTCTATGTGCTCCGTGCCGTATTCTGCTCCCGAAAACCGCTTTGTAGCAGAAGGCTGGATCTGGGCACTGAAGGCAGCGGTGGATAAACTCGTGCAAACAGGTGCGACCCTTCGAGAGCCTCAGGGACCGCGGGTCATTGCTCTTGCTATATCCGGCAACGGCCCAACTCTTGTAAGCGAAAGTGGTCTTACTTTGCGCTGGAACGAATATCCTGCCTGTGCGCTGAGCCTTGACGAAACAACCCCTGATGAAGCCCGTGAGTTTGCTCATTCAATTTTTTTACCGCGCATTCTTTTGTTCCGCGATTTAATAAGCGATGAATTTGAACAGACAACCCATCTTTTTTCGGGACCTGAATATTTAATGTGGCAGCTTACCGGAAAAGCCGTAACTGTACTCCCTGAACCGCGCTACGAAACTGCTTACTGGAACCGCGAAGTTTTAGAAGGCTTTGGAATTCCAACAGGAAAAATGCCGGAATTTGTTGAACTTGGCCATAACTGCGGCGACCTCACAGACAACAACTGCGAGTTTCTTGGACTGCCAAAAGTTCCTGTTATTGCCGTAGGCCCTGACTTTATTGCGGGGCTCATTGGAACCGGTACTACAAAAGCCGGAACAATCTGCGATAGAGCAGGCAGCTCCGAAGGAATTAATTTTTGCGTAGATAAAGAAATCCGTGCAGAAGGTGCAAGGACCTTGCCATGCGTTACTGCAGGCCTTTGGAATATTTCTGTTTTAATACCAAACAGTGCAAGTTTACCGGAAGAGGAGCGCCTTGAAAAAGTAGTGGCAGGCATTGAACTTCTTAAATCTCTTGCAGAACAGAACGGCCTTGTATTCCCAACTAAAATTACAACAACTGGCGGTCAGGCAAAGGATGAAGCATGGTTCGGTAAAAAACACGCCCGCCTTGAACAAATGGGAATTGAACTGGTGGTTGGAAACTGTGCCGACGCAGAATTGGTTGGCGATGGACAAGTGGGGTGGTTGAGCCTGTCGAAACCACCTTGTAAATGATTTTTTTGTAGTGGTTTCGACAAGCTCAACCACCACGTTGTTTCATTATGAAAACCTACAACTTACCCCCCAATCCAAAAGCCCTCATCTTCGACATAGACTCAACCCTATACACAAACGCTGCCTATGCTTTTGAACAGGTAGACTGTCAGGTTCGTCAGTTTGCAAAAGACCGCGGAATCACTGCCGACGAAGCCCGCCGCATGGTAGCCGACTATCGTAAACAGTATGCCGCCGCCAACAACGGAAAAAAAATCAGTCTTGGAAACACTCTGCTTGCCTTTGGAATCCCCATTGCCCAAAGCGTAGAATGGCGAAAAACCTTAATGGAACCCGCCGACTTTCTTACCCGCGACGAAAAACTTATTCAAACCCTGCGCGAGCTTTCAAAATCCTTAAAACTAATCTGCGTAACAAACAATCCTGTATTCACAGCCCGCAAAACCCTGGATGCAATTGGCATTTCTGAATTTTTCCCGGAAATTGTAGGCCTTGATACCTGCTTAAAATCAAAGCCAGCCCTTGAACCCTTTGAAGAAGCCTGCCGTATCCTGCAAGTGACCCCAAAAGAATGCATAGCCATAGGCGACCGCTACGACATGGACATAGCCCTCCCTCTCCAAATGGGCATGGGTGGCATTCTTGTTACGGGTGTAGAAGAAGTTTATAAAATTAGCGAATTATTGTAGCCTATGATGCTTCTTTAAGAATTTTGTCGAGTTCTTCTAATGATAGGTCAAGAGACTTGGCAATTATTTCTTTAGAAACTCCATTTTTAAAAAGATTGCGCGCATTTTTTTCGGTTGCTTCCTTTTCACCATCTTTCTTCGCTAGTTGTGTTATATCCCAATCATGTAAATTCATAGCAGCGTAATAACTCCTGAATTTTTCATTCTCTTTTATCTTTTTGACTGTGGCAGAAAGACGCTTATTAAAATCATCTTCACCAGGTTCATTCGTACAAACATATTTCAAGAACATTTTTATTCGTTCATCTTTTTCATGTTCGTATGCACTTGAATTATAAATCACTTTGACGGAATTGTCATCTAAATCTACTGCGTTATTTTCTACACAAATATTTCTGAATGTATAACAGGGTAATCCATATGGGATATAATCTAAATCCCTAAATGGATCAGACTTACAGATGAAGAGAATATAACTGTCTTTAAGTTTTGAATAAGGCTCTCCTTTTATTAATGCGTCAATGTCTATCATGCTTTGATAATAACGAGTTCTTTTGCCTATTGATTCTTGTGGATATGTTTGCATTTCAATGTCTATTATTTTATTCTGGTCTTTTAAATATACATCAAGCCTGACACCTTTTGTTGTGTAATATGGTTCAATCTGTTTTTCAATTTCAGGATATTCAATGTGTTCAACCTCAACATGTAAAAGCCGTTCTACAAGTTCAGCACAAATATCTGGTTCATGTAAAACAGATTGAAACATGCCATCATCTGTAAATGTAAGTTCATCTACGGGTTTTAATTTGTAAGTTAAATTTGTCATAATAACTCCCACTTTGCGCCCAGCGGATGCACAAAGTTTAATAATGATTTTATAAATGGAATAAATAAATTCCTATACTATAGTTAACAAAATTTTTTTTCAAAAGAGGAAGAAAATTCGGGAAATTCTGCAAAAAAAATACAAAATTCGTGAAAAATTTTCATTTTTCACACTGTTTTCCATACAAAACCCACATTCTATGCTAAAATTATGAATACAGTCATCCTGAACTTGTTTCAGGATCTCAATATCAAAATCTTTGAGGGTAAAAAAATGAAAAGAACTTTGCGTCATATTATGTTGAGGGGGGGGTATTCGTTTGTATAGCAGTTTTGCTGTTGACCTCCTGCGAAAACTTTCTTAAGGCCACACAGGTTAAGGAAGAAATTGAAGAGGCAATTGAAATTGCTAACTCAAGCCCCATTCTTTACCACATAATTGCCGACAAAGATTCTGGAACAGTTTCGCCAAGTCAGGCTACCCTTAAGAAAAAGCAATCGGTTAATTTATTATTTACCCCTGCCGACGGATGGAGCTTTATCTGCTGGGAGGCCCTGGACCGAAACACAAACGAACCGGTTCCCGATGCAATTCAATTTGAAAACCCTCAAAAGCTCGAAACAAAAGCCATCATAATAAAACCTACAGAAAATCTGATGATTCATCCAAAGTGCCAGCTTGTTCCAAAGGTTATAGAAATTACCCCAAAATTTGACAATTCCGGCTGCGACCAGGACAGAACAATAGAAGTTGTATTTAATAAACCAGTCAATCCGCAGACTTTAGATTTTACCGGCATTTCCATTACAACCCCCGAAGGAGCCGAACTTTTTCCTACAGACCCTGCTAAATCATTTTTTGAAACGCCATATTTTTCTAATGACAACAAGGTTTTGAATATTCCAACCATCAAAGGAAAATTCCTTCTGCTGCCCGATAACCTTGACGAAAACACCACTGTGTATAATTCCAAAAAATCAACAGACGATATTACAGTGCGCCTGGACCTTTCTGCTGTAAAAGACACCGATGGTTTAACTTTTGAACAGCCCGACCCTCACACCTACCGCGTAAACAAAACAGTAGACAATGTGCCGCCGGTTATTACAAATATTCAACTCTTTTCTACGAGTGATACCTCTGCCTTATATTACAAAGAATTAACTACCCGTTGTTTTTCAAAAAATGAATGGACAAATTCTGATTATCATACAAATTACGTAAGTAAACTGTTTATTCAAGTTTCTGGTTATGATGTTCACAGTGGACTTAAGGCAGTTCGCGTAAAGGAAACATATTTGTATAATACAGAAGGAGTTAAAGCTACAGAAGAATCTTGTGAAACTGATATTATGCTATCGGATACAAGAGTAAGTGTGAATGATGATGTTATAAGTTTGCCTTATGATTTTGTTCTTGTGAACGAAGGTATTATTAGTGTTGAAGTTAAGTTAGTCGATAAGGCAAATAAAGAGTCGGAACCAAGAAGTTATGAAGTTTTGAGAAGGAATACATCATCAATTGTTTCACAATTTGATAATCGTACAAGAGATTCTGAAGATTATTCTCAATATTTTTCAAAAATGATTCCTTTTTATTTTTTTCAAGTAAAGGCTAGTTCGTATTTTAATAATAATAATTCTTATTATCCTAAAGCAAAAATTGACATAATTGTGAAAAACGGGGAGCAGTGTTTCGATTTGTATAGAGAGCAAAATCTTTACAATTATACTTCTTCAAATATTGTAACTCGGGATGATATAGCTAGTTCTGTTAATACAAGAATTAAAGAATTAGTTATTAATCCTTCAAACCCTATAATTATAATAACTTCTATAACCGATGAGGGCGGAGTTGAATACTATTATGAAGATGAAATGCCACAGACTCCAGTTATTATCCCAATCAATATGCCTGATGTTTATACTAATTGTTCTCGTTTAATTGTACGTAAAAAGAAACCTTCTGAAGATAAATTTGGCCCATGGCAGCTTTTTTATTCTGAACAATTTACAGAGTTAATTAAGGTAACAGGTGTTTTTCAAGTATATGGTGTAACACAAACTTCTGTGAGAACAAGCTTTGGTTCATTAACTTTTCATACTACAATATCTGATACCCCGGTTACCCTTTACAATGATGTACAACCAGATAATGCCATTATTTCTGTTCCTGATTTAAGAATTTCAACAAATAATCCTATTAAATATCCAAAGAATACAGGAAAGGCAAAGGTTACTGTTGATGTTGATTTTCCAAATGATGGATATAATTATTTCATTATGGCAAAAACAGGTACAAATTGGATTTTTTCATTTAGGGAAAAAACTTTTGAAATTCCAAGTGGATATAATTCCACTCTATGGGTGGAAGCAAGAGATAATGAGGGAAATATCGTTGGCGCCACAGAAGAGAACAAAAAACTAAATCTACCTTTATATAGTGAAGATAATCATGCACCTGATGTTGGAAACTGCGGTGACGCATCACAATCTCGGGCTCATATTCTTAATGACACAATAAAGGAACTGTTATATGCCCCGAATTATTGTTCTTGTTCATTAGATATAAGTGATCGTACTGTTAATAGTGAAAATGAAACTAGCTCTAGTTTACGAATACATCCAGAATATATAAAGTACTGGATAGTGCCTTATTCTTCAGGTACTCAGCTTACATTAGAAGATTTGAAGAACTATCCTGAATATCGTAGTTTAAAAACATATAGTAAAACAATTGAAAAAACAGAGGTTGACATACCGATTTTTGGATATGATGAAAAAGCTTTTAGATGTTATATTTGTCTGGAAGATAATTCAGAGAATTATTCATTATGGAGTTTTAATTTTAAACATTATGTTTTAGACCTTGTGCCCCAAACTGGTTTTAATACAGATAAGTTTTTTGTTAGTGTTCCAAATCATTCTTCAAGTGGTTATAAAGCTTATGTGACTTATCAATATTTTGAGCCTACGACAGGAAAATGGGTAGATTGCTCAAGTTCTAGTCAAATGGAATATAATAGCAGTATAGACAAAGAAAATTATGTTTCTTATTCATATATGCTAAATGATTTTTCAGATAAATATGTAAGATTGTATTGTTATTACGAGTATGATGGTAATGTAGCTTCTTATCAGTATAAGATTAATTATACTCATCCTGCATATATCTTTGCGAATAAAGATGTAGTCTGTAGAAACAAGGGTGTTTTAGAGCTGATAAATGGTTTTCAAGTTTATTGTGATAATCCAACATTGGTACATACAATGTTCTGTCCTAAAAAACTTACACAGACCAATACAGAAGAAGATGCATCTGTCTGGGAAACACACGGGGCAGAAACAGGAATAGTTGTAGAAAATTCAAATTTTTCATATACCGATGCAAATCTAGATGAAATTCCTAAAGATTACTATTATGCAACAATTTTCCACTTCGCCGACGGTACCGTTGTCATGAGCGAGGTAAAACAGAAGCAGTAAAGCAAGATTCCCCGGTCAAGCCGGGGAATGACAGTTGTGTGAAGTAGCGAAATGACAGGTTATTCTTTCTGTTGTTTCTTCTCTGCAGCAACTTCTTCTGCAAGTTCCTGAATTTTCTCTAAGGGAAGTTCTTCAGCTTGTGCAATCTGTTCATGAGAAAGAAGACCCATTCGAAGCAAATTCTTAGCGGCTTCAATGGCTTTTTCAAGAGCACCTTTCTCGCGACCAACTTCTTCAGCCCTTGTTGTTAAATCATAATCATGTAAATTCATAGCAGCGTAATCACTCCTAAATTCATCATTATCCTTTAATTTTGCAACAATGGCTTCAAGACGGTTTGTAAAATCATCTTCGCCAGCTTGGCCATTAA
>JAFZLJ010000016.1 GCA_017551545.1 Treponema sp.
CTTCAACAGATCAATGGCCTGTGTTAAACTTAATTGTTGCCCATTGTCATTTTTCATAGCTCCTTTTTCGAGTAGTTTTGGTTCTTACTCATTTTGGAGCATTTCTATGAATTATGGCAAAGGCTTTTTTTATTTGGCTGAAATTGGTTATTTTCGATTGTCTCAAAATGGTCGTTTTCGCCTGGCGCTAACATAAACTCAAGAGTTAAATCCAACGGAGTGTTTTCGATAAGGAAAACTAACTCGACTAGTTGATGTTTAAAACTAGAATTTATTCGTGCTTTAAAAATTTTAGTTTCAATAAATTAAATTGTCAACTAGTTCTCTATAAGGTAAGAGGAGACCAGCAGTATGGAAACAGTTAAACCTGGTTATATTGTGATTTATACTCCATATATAACCAAAAACGGTAGACGTATTTACGCGAGTTCATATGGAAAGAAAGCTTTTCGTTTGGAGATTCCGCTTGATAAATATCGTCGTTAAGTATTACTTTTTTTTCTTGAGGGAGATTATCTTATCATAATCTCCTTCTTCTTTAAGAAAGAAAACTTATGTTAATCCAATTCCAAGATTTTTTTACAATACTCTTTTACCTCTGATTCTTGAGCATGATAAAACACATGAAATCAAAATGATAGGAAATATTTCCCCCTTACATTTTATGAAGAAAAAAAATGGGATTTTTTCATATTTTAAGTATTCATTAGATAGTTTTTTAATGATAAATTGATTCCTGAGATTATTTTAGGTCCTAGATGCCAAACTAATATATCAGATTTAAAATTATTCTTGATTTCTAACAATTTAATAGATACAAAGATTATTAAATCAAAAGCTTCCTATAGATAAATAGGAAATATTAGTAATATTCTAAGTTTTTGCGGTCAAATAACCGCAAAAACTTGACTTTTATACAAACCAATTATATAATAATAATACAAGGGAGGTGGTTCTTTTGCCAGGGCAGTATATTTTACAATATCTTACAAAAGTAAAAGAACTTGTTTCCTCTGGTTATTGGACTTTAATTCCAAGAAAGAAAAACTTGGATTCGCTTTCTAATCATGGACTTTTAATACAAGATGTAAAAACAGAACTGTTATCTCTTGGGATTGGCGATTATGAAAGTGGACCTGAACTAGATTATTCATACTCTGGTGAAATCTGGATTTTTAAACGAACAATTAATAATATTGATTTTTATATAAAGTTAAAAATAGATGTTGCAAACGATGGTACTGAAATATTAAAGTGCCTGAGTTTTCATGAACAGGAGGTGTAATATGAAATGCTATTGTGAACAATGTAATTCAATGTCTGATTTTGAAATAAAACCTCAAACAGAAATTTTTCCTGTTTATGGGGAACATATAGAAATTCAAGCGAATGTTGCTGTTTGTAAAACCTGTGGTTCTGTTATTTTTAACGAAGAGCTTGATTCAAAGAATATTCTGATTGCCCAAAATGAATATCGCAAAAAACACAAGCTTCTTACGGCAAACGAAATAATTGCAATTAGGGAACAATATGGTTTAAGTCAGCGTTCGTTTGCAAAGCTTTTGGATTGGGGCGATAAAACAATCAGACGTTATGAGTCTGGTTCTGTTCAAAGTAAGGCACATAATAGTTTACTGTTATTTCTTCAAAATCCAAATAATATGAATAATTTTTTAACACAAAATGAAATAACTCTTGATGAAAAGCGGCTTAAAAAACTTAAGGAACGACTTTCAATAATACAAAAAGATAAAGCACAGGAATTTGATTACGGTTATATTTCAAATCTTTTTTCGTCTGAGTTATCCTTAGAAAATGGTTATAAAGAATTTGATTTTGATAAATTTGCTTCTTGTGTTCTTTTTTTCATTAAGGCTTCCAAAGAACTGCTTATTGTAAAATTAAATAAACTGTTAAATTATAGCGATATGCTTTTTTATAAACAAAATGGAGTTTCACTAACAGGAACCCGTTATGTTCATTTACCTTATGGACCTGTTCCTGATCAGTATGCGCTCTTATACGCTATGCTTGAAAAACGTGGAATTGTAGCCTCTGTTTATGAACAGTTAGATAATGGGTTCGAAAAGCATCTTCTAAAATCTGGAGAAGCTGTGTTTGAGTATTCATTTACTCCCCAGGAGCTTTCTGTTCTTGAAACTGTGAATAACAAATTTGCTTCTTTTGGTTCAAAACAGATTGCCGACTATTCTCATAATGAACTCGGCTACAAAGAAACAAAACAAGGCGAAATTATTTCCTATGCCTATGCTTCTGCAATAGACTTGTAATCCCCCATTTTTCCCTCTATAATATTGGTAAAGGAGACCCCCTCATGAAAAAAACATTATTATTATTAAGTGCAGTTCTCTGTCTGGTGCTTGCTTCTTGTGCTACTACCGGAAACCAGACTTCGGGAAAGGCAAGCGGTTCGCCGGCTTTTGATGATTTTCCATATACAAGTTATAATGCGAAGGCTGGCGATGATCTTTATATGCCTGTAAATTGTAATTATCTTTTTTACGGTACTACTGAATATGTTGATGGCGACTGGGATTTTTCTCTTCCTAAGGTGTTCGGTAAAAAGACTCTTGTTACTATTTTTTCTTATACCTACTATTTTGAAGGGGTAAAAGAAGAAGTTTTGTACGAAATGATTGTTTATGGTGTAAACCTTAATAAAAAGTTTCAGAATCTTGAGCCTTATGCTCCTTTCCAGGCAGATACTGTTTATGGTACTGCTGCTATTGATGAGCCTAGAATCTATATTCGAACTGCCTACGGACTTGATCCAAACCTTATTCTTGATACAACAACTTTACCGGTAGAAGTTGGCGAATACACATATTTTAGTGCTGCAACATTTACAAGTAACTGTCCAAAGTTCCTTACTTACATGCCTGTTACTTCTAAAAAAGACGAAATTGAATTCTGGGATAATCCTGAATCTATTGAATCGCTTGTAAACAGATCTATTGGTCCTGATGCAGCAACCTTTAATAGTTTCCCAATGTTCAATATCATGGTAAAGACTAAGCTTACTGAATTGCCAACTCCTATTACAAGCACAAACACCACAGATTTACTTTTGCGCAAACAGTTCTTCTCTAATGCAGAAACAGAAATGATAATTGACTTTGATGGTATTCCGTTCCATATTGTATTTAATAAGGGATTTTTGGATTACTTAAAGGGTGATTATACTCTTGGTGACGATATCTGGCTTTATTTGAATGGTCTTTATACTGCAAACGGTGTTATGACTCTTAATGTACGCGACTATACTACAACTTCTCCGGAAGCTTATTACGATTACAAGGTTGATCTTATAAAGAAGTATCGCGCAGAAAATAGTCAGTAATTCGTATATGCAAAAAGCGCTTTATCTTATTCCGGTAACTCTTGGTGATACTTCGATTTCTCAGGTTCTGCCCGATTACAACCATGATGTGATTACCGGGATAAAGCACTTTATCGTAGAAAATATTCGTTCGGCTCGTCGATTTCTTAAAAAGGTTGAAAAATCTATAGACATCGATGAGCTTACTTTTTATGAGCTGAACCGTCATACAGACCGTAAGATTATTTCTGAATACCTTAAGCCTTTAGAGCAGGGGCAGTCTGTCGGTATTATATCGGAAGCCGGTTGTCCTGCTATTGCAGATCCTGGTGCTGATGTTGTTGCAATTGCTCAGAGCCGCGGATTTAAAGTTGTACCCCTCGTTGGTCCTTCATCAATAATCATGTCTGTTATGGCAAGCGGATTCAACGGTCAGAGTTTTGCCTTTAACGGATATTTACCTGTTGATATTCCGGGGCGTACAAAGGCTCTTAAAAAACTTGAAAATAAAGTTTGCAACGAAGACCAGACCCAGCTCTTTATAGAAACTCCCTACCGCAATTCCAAAATGTTCGAAACTATGCTGCAGGCATTACGACCTACTACAAAAATCTGCATTGCAGCAGGCATAACAACTCCTGAAGAAACAATCATCACTAAAACTGTAGAAAAATGGAAAAAGAGTCCGCTCCCGGATTTTGAAAAAGTTCCGTGTGTTTTTCTGATTGGAAAGTAGATTGCCACGTCGCTTCGCTCCTCGCAATGACGTGCGCGAACTGTCATTGCGAGCGTAGCGTGGCAATCCACTTAATTATACGGTTTAACGCCATCAGGTACATACTCCCCATTCAACGCAGCAAGCATTGCCTTAAGCGAATATTCACATCTCCAGCTGTAGCCGAGCAAAATGGTGTCGCACCAGCTCAGTTCTTTTGTAAGCTCTGGTGACATTGTCGAAAGTATTATTACCTTCTTTCCTTTCCCTTTAAAATAATTTGCTATTTTTACATGATTCTCGCTTGAAACACAGATTATAATCGTATTGTAATTTGCGCTTATGTCAGGCAGCTGGTCGATTACCCATTGTGTTTCGTTTGGTCCTGTTTCGTAATTAAAGTAAACCTGACCGGCATCTGGGTAGCGGAGCAGGGCGTCTCTGAAAAAGCAGTTGAGTGAACCTAAAAGCAGAATGCGTCCACTTGTGTTTGTATCAAGCGGCATTGAACCTTGTTTTTCTACTGTTATTGAACGGCAGGCCTGTTCTACAAAAAACTTTTCACCTTCTTTATCTGGAATAAGACTGTCTATAGAATCAGGGTCCGGGTAGAGTGGGGCAATTTCGTTTCCGCTTTTATAATAATCAAGCTTTGCCTTTATAACTCTGTAGGCTGCATCTTTTACACGGGCGCGGAACTGAGCATCATCACTCATAAGATTCAAGTTTCTGTACCACAATGCTTCATTAAGCTGTGCAGTGCGCGAAGAAAGTATAATATCGTTTCCGGCTTCAATTGCCATTTTAAATGCGTTGGAAATTGTTCCTGCAAAAATTGTTGCTCCAACCATTTCCATATCATCTGTAATAATCAGGCCTTCATAACCCATCTGGTTCCTGAGTAAATCTGTAAGAAAATATTTAGAAAGACTGGCCGGTGCACCAGAAGCATCTATTTTTGGAAAGCTCAAATGTCCGCTCATAATGGCAGGGCAGTTTTCTTTAATAAGATACATATATGGAACAAGCTCGCGGCTTTTAAAAGTTTCAAAGTCAATGTCTATTACAGGAAGCTTTCCGTGTGAGTCGAGTTCTGTGTCTCCGTGGCCAGGGAAATGTTTTACTGTTGGAATTACTCCTGCTGCCTGCGAACCTGCTGCAAATGCTGCTCCAAGGATTCCTGCCTTTACCGGATCATCACCAAAAGAACGTGTACCAATAATCGAAGAATCGTGATTTGTAAATAAATCGACAGTAGGCGCAAAGTTCATGTTAATTCCAAGTGCGCGTATTTCACGGCTTATGTAATAGGCGCTGTACCAGGAATCGGTAGGGTAGCCTGCTGCTCCAATTGCCATGTTTCCCGGGGTTATCATTGTGTCGCCCTTTACATGTCTAATGGAACCGCCTTCCTGGTCTGTTGCTACAAAAAGCGGAATTTTGAATCTGTTGTTCTGCGAAGTTTTCTGTAATGACGAAATTGATTTTGCTACAAGATGAATATCGTTTGTATTCCAGCCGAATACCTTTACGCTTCCAAGTCCTCGTGAAACCCAATCATACAAAAGTGTTTCCGGTTCTTCGCCGGCCCATCCGAACATAAGAATCTGTGAAAAAAGTTCGGTGTCTGTCATCTGGTCTACAATTGCCTGGGCCAGCTGGTCGTTAGGTAAGTTGTCCCAGAAAGTTACTGTTGCTGTATTTGACTGAGCGTGTGCAAAAGTTCCAAATGAGGCTACTAGAAATAAACTGATAACTGCACCAAAAAAACGGGTTTTCATTTACCTTATAAACTCTTTTGCTGTATTTGCTGCAATTGCTCCGTCGCTGGCTGCTGTTACAATCTGGCGGAAAGGCTTTGACCTTACATCTCCTGCTGCAAATAAACCTGGAATTGATGTCTGCATATTTTCGTCTGTTATTATATAACCCGAAATATCTTTTTTAATCATATCTACTAAATCTGTCTGAGGTGCCATGCCTGCAAAAATAAATACGGCATCGCATTCAAGCTCGGTCTGTTCACCTGTCTTTACATTTTCAAGAGTGAGACCTGTGACCTTTGCTTCTCCGTTAATCTTTTTTACAACTGAATCGTAAATTGGCTTTACTCCGGCTGCAAGCATTTTATCTACAATTGCTTTTTGTGCGCGGAACTCGTCCCGTCTGTGAATGATTGTTACATCGCTCGAAAGTGTAGAAAGATAGATTGCTTCAGAAACTGCTGAATCGCCACCGCCAATTACTGTGATTTTTTTATTGCGGAAAAACGGTCCGTCGCATGTTGCACAATAGGAAACGCCACGACCTGTAAGCTCTGCTTCTCCCTCAACTCCAAGATTTTTATGAACTGCACCTGTTGCTATACAAAGAGCTGGGGCAGAATATATTACGTCTTTTGTCTGAATTACAAAGTCTTTTCCCTTCTTATCTATAGAAGAAACCTGCACCTGTTTAATCTGGGCACCAAAAGCTTCTGCCTGTTTACGCATTGTTTCTACAAAATCATAACCGTTTACTGCAGGAAAAACTCCCGGATAATTTTCAAGTTCGAAAATCTGTGCTACCTGACCGCCGGCTCCCATTCCTTCAAGAACAATTGTTTTTAATCCGCTGCGGGCTGCATACTGAGCAGAACTGAGTCCGGCAGGACCAGCTCCAATGATTATATAATCAAAATTTAACGTTTCCATATTAAAGATAGTATAACAAATATTGAACGGGAAATCCACTAGTATACTGTCCCCTGCGAAAATAGTATAAATCCATAAAAAAATATAACGAAAAATTTAAAAATCATTTGACTTTCAAAAAAGTAGTGATATAATTTTTATAGTTAAACCTTTTACTAAAACGATTTACTAGCGGGTAGTGAAAGGTATTTTTATGGAGAGTTGGTTAAACGATTTACTAAAGTTTACGGAAGGTCTTTATGCGCCAGTTGAAAATTAAAAGCCCGAAAAAGAAGCAGATGGTAACAGATTTCCTCCTTATTACACCTTTTCTACTTCTTATTCTGGTTTTTTCCTATTACCCTCTGTACGGATGGGTTTACGCATTCTTTGATTATAAACCGCCGTTCCCTCTTTCTTGGGAAAAGTTTGTAGGCTTTAAATGGTTTATTTCAATGGTAGAAAATCCTACTAAGCTTAAAAAGCTTGCACAGGTTCTTACAAATACCTTTGCCATGAGCGGACTTAGTCTTTTGTTCTCATGGTTCCCAATGATCTTCGCTGTATTCTTAAATGAAATCCAGTCTGTCCCGTTCAAAAAATTCGTTCAGACAGTTACAACTCTTCCAAACTTCATAAGCTGGGTTTTGGTTTATGCAATCGCTTACAGTGTATTCAACAGTACCGGTGCAGTAAACAGCATCCTTATGCGTGCAGGCGTTACAACAGAACCTATTATGTTCCTTCAGTCTGCAAGTCATGTATGGTTTAAGCAGTGGCTTTGGCTTACCTGGAAAAATGCCGGATGGGCTGCCATTATGTATATTGCTGCCATTACAAGTATTGACGATTCTCTTATGGAAGCCGCTATGATTGATGGTGCTTCGCGTATGCAGAGAATCTGGCACATTACAATTCCAAGCATTCTTCCAACTTATTTCGTACTTGTAATGATGAGCCTTGCAAACTTCCTTTCTAACGGAATGGAGCAGTACTTTGTATTTGCCAACTCTTTCAACAAGGCAAAAATCGAAGTACTTGATTTGTATGTATATAACCTTGCTATGGGTTCCGGCGGATATTCACTTTCTACGGCAATCAGTATCTTAAAAACATTTGTAAGTATCATTCTTTTGTGGGCTACAAATGCTGTTTCTAAAAAACTTCGTGGTGAAACACTTATATAGGGGAGGACGGAAATGGCTGGCTTACATAAAAAAACTGTAGAAGATTATATTATCTCGATTTCAACTTATGTTATTTATACTTTCTTTGCTTTTGTTTGTGTTTATCCTTTCTATTATATTCTTATCAACTCTGTTAGTGCCAACGATTTGAGTGAACGCGGAAAGGTTCTTTTTTATCCTCTTAAGTTCCATCTTACAAACTACAAGCAGGTAATGAAAATTAATGGTCTTGTTACTTCATTCAAAATTTCTATCCTGCGTACAGTTATTGGAACTATGTTCACCGTAGTTGTTTCGGGCTTCCTTGGATACATGTTTACAAAAGAAACTGTATGGAAGAGAAAGTTCTGGTACCGCTTTGTTGTAGCAACAATGTATTTTAATGCAGGTATTATTCCCTGGTTTATTACAATGCGTAACCTGCATCTTACAAATAATTTCTGGGCATATATTTTCCCTGTTGCCGTTCAACCGTTCTACATTGTTTTGTGTAAGACGTTTGTCGAAAGCATTCCAAAGGAACTTGAAGAAGCAGCTGTAATAGACGGTGCGGGAACGCTTCAGATTTTCTTTAAGGTTATTATTCCTGTAATCAAGCCTATTATTGCAACTGTTGCAATTTTTGCGTCTGTTGCTCAGTGGAACTCTTTCCAGGATACACTTCTGCTTGTTACAGATCCAAAGCTTTATACTCTGCAGTTCACTCTGTATCAGTATATAAATCAGGCAAGTTCTTTAAAAGCTCTTGTTAATAACAGTACTTCGGCTGCGGCTATGGCTGCAAGTCTTGCTCATGCTCAAACTGCTACTTCTATCCGAATGACTGTTTCTGTAATTGTAGTTCTTCCAATTATCTGCGTTTATCCTGTTTTCCAGCGTTACTTTACAAAGGGAATCATGATTGGCGCAGTAAAAGGTTGATATATAAAAAAAATAAGGAGGAATCAAAGTGAAAAAAGGAAAGATTATTTCTATTATCACAATGATCGCTGTTTCTGCCGCATTGCTCTGCAGTTGTGGAAACGGCAAAAAGGCTTCAAAAGTTGTTGATGAAAATGCACCAATAACTCTTGAAATTTTCGACGTTGCTGCTAACTATCAGGGTGTTCAGACAGGATGGTTTGCTAAGGTAGTAAAGGACAAATTCAACATTGAACTTAACATCATTGCTCCACAGGTTGCAGGTGATTCTATCTATCAGCTTCGTTCAAGTTCTGGAAACCTTGGAGACATTGTTCTTCTTGAAGCAACACAGTTCCAGGATTGTCTTGAAGCAGGCTTGATTAAAGATATCAGCGACAAGATTGTTGAAAGTCCTAATCTTATGAAATTTGAAAAACAGATTAAGGCTTTGAATACAGGTCTTCCTGGAAACTCTGCAGGTAAATATTATGGTATTCCTACAGAAATGATGGATACTTCTCCAACTTCATTCTCTCAGGAAAGAATTTATTCTCTTCCACAGTTGCGCTGGGATTTGTATAACAAGATTGGTGCTCCAGAACTCAACAACCTTGATGATCTTTTGAAGGCATTTGTTGAACTCCGCAAAGTTCACCCAACTAACGATGCCGGTGATCCAGCTTATCCACTTTCACTCTGGCCTGATTGGGACGGTGGTGACGGTATGATTGGTATTGCCAACGTAGTACAGCTCACAACATGGTACGGTGAAAAGATTAAGGGTTCTGCAATTCTTAAGTCAGACGGAAAGACATTCTACCCACTTACAGAAAAAACTGGTACATACTACAAGATGCTTAAATTCTTGAACGATGCTTACAGACTCAAGGTAGTTGACCCAGATTCTGGTACACAGGACTGGAACTCAGTTTGTGCTAAGATTTCTAACGGTCAGGTAGACTTTATCTGGTACACATGGGAAATTGGTTTCTGGAATACATCTGACCGCCTTGCTGACGGAACTGCATTCTGCTTTATCCCTGTAAATGATCAGAAATACTACACAGACTCAGATGCTTACTACGGAAGTGGACGTGTATTTGGTGTAGGTTCAAAGGTTGACGATGCTAAATATGCACGCATCATGAAATTCCTTGACTGGTATGCTTCTCCAGAAGGTGCTACAATCCAGCATTGTGGTCTTGAAGGCTTCAACTATAAGGTACTTTCTAACGGTAAGTTCGAACAGATGAACGATAACGCTCTTATGGACAACCTTCCTGTTCCAGCTGAATTTGGTGGCGGTGGATACAGCGACGGTTTCAACGCTATCAACCAGTGGATTGTTAACTCTATGTGTACAAACCCAATTACAGGCGAAATCTATTCTGCACAGTACTGGGCTTCTTACAAAGAGAAGAACATGACTCAGATGAGAAAAGACTGGGAAAAGAAGTTTGATGCTACAGATGCTACAAACTGGATGACAAAGAACGGCAAGATCGTTGTAAGTCCATCTGTTTCTGTTGCACTTCCTTCAGATTCACCAGATATTTCTGTAATCCGCAACAGTGTTAACAAGTCTGTTTGTGATGCTTCTTGGCGTATGATTTTTGCTAAGAGCGATGCAGAATTCGATAAGATGTGGGACGAAATGGCTACAGAAGTTAAGGGCTTCGGCTTCGACGAACTGTACAAATTCGATGTTGAAAAACACACAATCGAAGTTAACGCAAAGTTGGCAGCAAAATAATTTTACGTCATTGCGAGCGTAGCGTGGCAATCCATGTATAAGATAGATTGCCACGTCGCTACGCTCCTCGCAATGACGAAGCATGTCATTACCGGGCTTGACCCGAAATGACGAAGAATGTCATTACCGGGCTTGACCCGGTAATCTTTTTTTAAAAAAACAACATTTTATTTCAAAATCAATAATTCCATGTTATAATTAACCCATGGATCAAAAAGTTCAGGTGGAAAAAAAGGAAAAGGCCGCGCAAAGACGACATCAGCGGGTTTGGAATTTTTTCTGGTATTTTACTGTTCCTTTTTTCAAGGCTATTTATTCCTATAACTGTAAAAAAGCACCTGCAATTAACGGTCCTTATCTTGTAATTTCTAATCATACAACCGAATTAGACTGCGTTCTTGTTGGAATGAGCTTTAAAAAGCAGATGTATTTTGTTGCCAGTGAGCATGTTTACCGTAAAGGCTGGGTTTCTAAGCTTTTGTACTGGTCTTTTGAACCAATTGCAAAAATGAAAGGTTCTACCGACACTCTTACTGTTATGAAAATAATCCGAAAGCTTCGTAACGGCTATAATGTCTGCCTTTTTGCAGAAGGAAACCGTTCTTTTGACGGAAGAAATTATCCTGTTCCTGAAGCTACCGGTAAACTTGCAAAAATCTGTGGTGCAAATCTTGTTACTTACCGTATAGAAGGCGGATATTTTATAAATCCTCGCTGGGGCTTTGGTATTCGTCGCGGAAAAGCATTTGGTCAGGTAGTTAATGTTTATACTCCCGAGCAGCTTTCTGGAATGACACCTGAACAGATAAACGAAATTATTAAAAACGATATTCACGAAGATGCCTACGAACGACAGGCTCTAAAACCAGTTGCATATAAAGGAAAGAACCGTGCGCTTGGAATTGAATGCGCTTATTGTGTATGTCCTCGCTGCAGAACTCTTGGAAAAATTACTTCAAGCGGGAACAAGGTAAAGTGTACCGCCTGTGGTAACGAAACTGAGTTTGACGTATACGGAAATTTTGATCCGGCATTTGGAGTTTCAAATACAAAAGAATGGGAAGATCTTCAGGAAGAATATTTTAAAAAGCTTGCTGCTGATGGTCCTGAAAATTCTCTTCCTTTCTTCAGCGACAGTGATGTCAGTCTTAAAACTGTAGATTCAAATCATAATGAAAAAGATTTAGGCTGTGGAAAAATGTCGCTTTATGAAGATCGTTTTGAGTTTGCTCCGTATAACGGTCAGGTCTTGTCGCTGCCATTGAGCAATATTCCGGAAATGTCTGTTTACAGCCGTAACGGTTTTGTATTCAGCGACACATCAGGAACTCACTACGAAATAAAACCAATCCAGAAAAAATCCCCGCTAAACGTGCGGAAATATATATCATTAACGCGGTCCCTGCGGTCCCTGAGCTTGTCGAAGGGGTCGAAGGGACAATAGGAGTTAACATGAACTATTCAGCAGAAAACATTGCGTTGTGGAGCCCTGTAGTACAATTAGGAATTATTGCGCTGCTCGTGCTTATTTCAAACATCTTACGTCTTAAGGTGCCTTTTGTAAAAAAGACTTTAATGCCAACTTCTGTACTGGCCGGATTTCTGCTGCTTGGCTTTAAGTATACAGGACTGCTCGAAATAAACGCGGGCCTTCTTGATGCGCTTACATATCACGGAATTGCGCTTGGCTTTATTGCAATGTCGCTCCGTGTTACTAAAAATGATTTTTCACAGGGCGGTGGAGTGCGTACTGCCGTAAACAGCGGTGCCATGATTGTAAGCTCGTATATGATTCAGGGTGTAGTTGGTCTTCTGATTTCTCTTGGACTTGCTTACACAATTAAACCTGATCTGTTCAAGGCTGCAGGTATTCTTCTTCCAATGGGCTTTGGTCAGGGACCAGGACAGGCAAACAACATTGGTTCAAGTTACGAAGCTCTTGGTTTTGCCGGCGGAAAATCATACGCTCTTGCAATTGCCGCAACAGGATTTTTAGTAGCATGTATTATTGGTGTAATTTATCTTAATGTACAGGCTCGCCGCGGAAAGTTTGAACGCAAAACTGTAGAAGAGCTTTCTGGCTCTGTAACACTCGACACTTTCCAGGATGAAGGCGAAATGCCAATTTCTCAGTCAATCGACCGACTTTCTATTCAGGTTGCGCTTATTGCTCTTGTTTATGTGTTTACATTCTTTGTACTGTGGGCTGTAACAAGTCTTCTTGCAAAGTTTGCTCCTGGTGTTGCAAATGCACTTTCGCCAATTTTCTGGGGCTTCAATTTTATCTTTGGTTCGCTGTTTGCAGTACTTACACAAAAGGTTCTTTCACGCTTCCGCAAAATCAGACTCATGAGAATGCAGTATCAGAATAACTATCTGTTGAGCCGTATTTCTGGTCTTTTCTTTGATGTAATGATTATCTGTGGTATTGCTTCTATTGACTTTGAAGATCTTCAGGGACTTTGGATTCCATTTGCACTTACCTGTATTCTTGGTGGAGTTGCAACTTTCCTGCACCTCAAGTTCTTCTGCAAAAAAATCTACAAAGGCTACGAAGAAGAAGGTTTCCTTTCTATGTTTGGTATGATGACAGGTACAATCAGCTCAGGTATTCTCCTCGTACGCGAAATTGACCCTGACTTCAAAACTCCGGCTGCAAACAACCTTGTTTCTGGAAGCGGTGTAGCAATTGCATTCGGTGCGCCAATGCTTATTTTGATAAGTATGGCACCTAAGTCAACAACATCAACATTTGTAGTTCTTGGACTTCTTGTAGTTTATTACCTGATTCTTGTCGGGGTAATGTGTATTAAAAAGAAAGATAAGGCTGTCGAAGAAGTAAAGGAATAAATTCGAGTCAATTTGATACGGAATTTACCTTAAAAAGAGGTACTGTGTCAAAATGACTCGTCATTGCGAGCGAAGCGTGGCAATCCAGAACAAAAAGTAGCCCGTAATGATACGTTCGCTTCGCTCACTAACAAGTTTTCTTCGAAAACTTGCGATTTTTTCGTTAAAAATTCATTAGTTTTCATGTATTCGCACTACTTGGCACAAAACTTGCTATATTATAGGTGAGGAGTATAGTGCTATGAAACATGATGATGTACTTTCAATGTATCTTAAAGAAATAAACAAGGTTCCTTTACTAACCCGCGAAGAAGAAGTTGAGCTTTGCGAAAAAGCCAGAAAGGGTGACAAGGCTGCTAAAGATAAGATTATTAAAGCTAACCTCCGTTTTGTTGTAAAAGTTGCAAAGAAATACCAGAATCATGGACTTGACCTTACTGATTTGATCAGCGAAGGAAATATTGGTCTTATGACTGCAATTGAAAAATTTGAACCATCACGCGGCTATCATTTTATTTCTTATGCTGTATGGTGGATCAATCAGTCAATTCTTAAAGCACTCAGCGAAAAGAGCCGTGCAATCCGCCTGCCGTTGAACCGTGCAAACGAACTTGTACGCATTGAATATGCAAGTAACCTTATTAATGGCAACGTAACAGAAGCCGAAGAAGTAGAACAGATTGCTCAGATGACAAATATGAGTGAAGTAAAAGTTCGCGAACTTATGGCAATCAGCAATGATATGATTTCGCTTGATGCAAAAGTTTCTTCAAAAGAAAGCGACAATTCTACTGTAAGCGATTACTTTGAAGATGAAACATACGAACGTCCTGAAGAAGCTACTGTAAACAAGGCACTCAAAGCCGACATGAACAAGCTTCTTAAAACACTTAAACCAAATGAAGCAAAGGTTATCCGCCTGCGCTATGGTTTGAATGGTCTTAAGCCAATGTCACTTCAGGAAATTGGTGAAGAATGCAACCTTACAAAAGAGCGCGTTCGCCAGATTGAAAAGAAAGCTATCTTCCGTCTGCAGAATCCTACAAGAATGAAGAGACTCGACGGATATCTTGCAGCTTAGTTCTGTTGTGAGATTTTTGAAAATGAAGAAAAGGCGTCGGCACGAGCCTGGAGTAAAAGCTCCTTATCTTTGCTGATGTCTGCAATACCAAGTGTTAATTCACCGGCCTGGGCAGTTCCCTGTAATTCGCCCGGGCCTCTTGTTTTTAAATCCTGTTCTGCAATATAAAATCCGTCGGTACTCTGGCGCAAAGCCTTCATTCGTTCAATGCCTGTTTCAGAAAGATTTTTGTTGTATATAAGAAAACAGAAAGACTGATCGCTTCCTCGGCCAACGCGTCCACGAAGCTGATGAAGCTGTGCCATTCCAAAACGGTCTGCCTGTTCAATTACCATGCAGGTTGCATTCGGAACATCAACTCCAACTTCTATAACTGTTGTTGCAACAAGTATCTGAATCTTTCCGTCATGAAAATCACGAAGGGCAGCGGCCTGTTCATCTTCGTCAATTTTACTGTGAACAAGTGCGCATTTATATTCAGGAAAAATCTTTTTAAGGTTTTCAAAATTCTTTTCTGCAGATTTAAAATCACCATCCGCCTGAATTGCAGGATAAACAAAATAAGCCTGATGACCTTTTGCAAGTTCCTTACGGACTGCTTCATATGCATTTGTTTCGTTGCCTTCTTTTACAAGATATGTTGTAATCGGCTTTCGTCCGTTCGGCATAGTTTTTATTGTAGAAACATCAAGGTCACCAAACATTGTAAGTGCAAGGGTTTGAGGAATTGGAGTGGCACTCATCATAAGAACATGCGGTTCACTTGTCATTCCGTTTTCTTCACTAACGCGGCCTTTTGCAATAATTGCCTGACGCTGTAAAACTCCAAAGCGATGCTGTTCATCAATTACTGCAAGCTGTAAATCTTTGTAGGTAACCTGTGCACTGAACAAGGCGTGTGTTCCTACAAGAATATCAATTTCTCCTGCCTTGAGCGCTTTTAAAAGCTGGGTTCGTCCTGAGGCTTTTATGTTTCCTGTCAAAAAGGCTGTGCGTACACCAAGACTGTCGAGCATGCGTGAAGTTGTTTCTGCGTGCTGGCGTGCTAAGATTTCTGTAGGAGCCATGAATGCACACTGACCTCCGTAATTTATTACACGAAGGCATACAAA
Organism: Treponema sp.; assembly: GCA_017551545.1. Classification (GTDB taxonomy): domain Bacteria; phylum Spirochaetota; class Spirochaetia; order Treponematales; family Treponemataceae; genus Treponema_D. The sequence continues at coordinate 15,614 of JAFZLJ010000016.1, forward strand.
AAGGGCAGTGAGTGTTTTTCCGGAACCAACGTCTCCTTGTAAAAGCCGTGCCATTGTAAAAGGAGGCCGGGAGGAATCTGGCTGCGGCTTATAGCGCTGGGTAAAGCCTGTATCAATTTCGCAGTTCATCTGGTAAATAACTTTCTGCTGGTCAGGCGTAAGGTCAAAAGGAATTTTATCCATAAGCTGGCGCTGAAGCGGAGAAAGAGAAGCGCGGAACTGTGCTGTAGTAATTTCTTCTAAAGGGGCTGCTCCCTGTGTAAGTTCATCTCCGGGAATAAAGCCACGGTGTCTGAAGGCGCGTTGTGCAATTGCATACTGCAGATGATAAAACTCTTCGTAAGCAAGTGTTTTTCGCGCAAGCTCGGCCTGGTCTAAAGATTCTGGCATGTGAATCTGGGAAATTGCTTGCTGTTTGTGTAAGAGTCCTCTTTCGCTGATAATTTCTGCCGGTATTTCATCTTCAATGCCGTGGGCATACTGACTTACTGCTGTATTTATGGCCTTTGTTAATACCTTCTGGCTAAGGCCTTCTGTAAGATGGTAGACAGGAATAATGCCCGTGTTCAAAGGCTTTGTCTGTTTAAGTAAGGCTGCCGTAACTTCCTGCATGGAATTAACTCCCAGTTGATTTAGGCTCATAGGACTTACTTCAAAAGCTGAGGACTGCAGTTTATTGTATTTTACATAAAAAGAACCAGTTACAGTTATTACACTTCCCGGGGGCAGCTGATTTTCTAAAAAGGCCCGGTTAAAGCAGATTAATTCTGCAGGAGCTGTTCCATCGTTAATATTAATTTTAAGGGTTTTCATGCGGCCATAGCCAAACCATTCATGGGACATGACTCGGGCAACCGTATGAATTTTGGGATTTATTTTATACTGGTCCAGACTCACCTTTACAGAACGGTCCTCATAGTCGCGGGGATAGTATTGCAAAAGGTCGCCGGCAGTAAAGATATTCAGCTTGGAGAGAAGCTTGGATAATTTAGGTCCAACCCCGCTTATTGTAGAAACAGGATTTTTAATATCGTTTATTTTCAACTATGCTCCGTGTCATTACCGGGCTTGACCCGGTAATCTGTTCAAAAGAGAGATTGTCGGGTCAAGCCCGACAATGACAGAATGTTTAGAATGGAATAGAATTACACAGATTAATCAAAAGACCAAATAAAACTCTTCCTACAAACCAGATAACTCCAAGTGTAATCCAACTTACAAGAAGCGCCTTCTGGTATGTAAGATTCTTTCTGAAAAATGTATTACCAACTTTATAAACAATTTTCTGAAGCATAAGGTCTACCTGGTACCACGCAGAGTTTGTAGAAACCTGACCTTTATTAATAAGAAGTACAATCCAGCGGATCAAAATCAGAAGTATAAAGATTGTCAGCAGGGTAGAAAGCAGATTCCAGATCATGCCAAGAATCATTGCAAGAATTCCGCCAAAATGAATACGGCCTGTTGTTGCAATTCCGCCAATTATTGAAGACAAAATTGAAAGAATTCCAATTGCCAGAATCGGTGAAAAATCAATGTTGCCAACGCGGAACCAGCCCTTTCTAGAAAACAGATTCAAATACGGGTCTGTAATTTTAGAAATCAACTTGCCGAACTTTGTAAACTTTGCGCCCGGAATCCAGGTCATGAAAATAGAAATCAAACACAAAACTGTGTAGATAATTATAATTGCCGAAATTATAGATAAAATTGTTCCCATGTTCAAACTCCTATTCCAGCCAGACATCCTTTACGAACGGAACGGCTTTTAGCTTTTCAATTGTTGCTTCCTCTGCGTTCATATTAAGCTGGTTGTTTGCCTTTATAACGAAAGGATTATTTTTTGCGTCTATATGAAAATATACTGAACAATTACCCTTTTCGCCAAATAAAAAATTCTTTAAATCTGAAATTTGTGTTTCGCCGTTGAAATTTGCATCTACAAGAATGTGTACTGCCTGAATTGAGCGGTTTTCGAGCATTTTTGCATCTTCAATTGAATCTATAATAAGAGAAGGTGTGTCGCGCGAAGCATCTACCTTTCCCTTAAATGCATATATTCCGCCGTCTTCAAGCTGATTTCTCATAACACCCCAGGTCTTTGGGAAGAAGGTACAGTCAATTTCGCCTTCGTAATCAACAAGCTTAGCAAATGCCATTTCATCACCCTTTTTTGTACGGATTGGATGAAGGCCCGAAAGCATTCCAAGAGCAATATAAGATTTACTTGCATCGCGTCTGGCCCATGGATTCACACCCTGAGCATCAAGCTGTGCTTTTTCTGCTTTTGCTTCTGCAGCAGCGCGTGTCATTGTAGAAGACTTGAGTGTTACTGCACGGGCGATTGCTTTTTTATAATCATCAAGCGGGTTACCGCTTACATAGCAGCCAATGCATTCCTTTTCCATATTAAGGATTTCCATTGTTGGAACATCATCAATCTTCTGGAATTCAAACTCTGTATATGAAAGTTCTTCTTCGCTGAATTCACCAAACAAACTTTCCTGACCTTTTTTAGAATCAGAAAGAATGTCATCGGCATAAGCAACAGCGGCATCCATGTTTGCAAGAAGCGTTACGCGGTTAAGATAAGTTCCGTCTTCTTTACCAACGTTGTCAAAAGCTCCTGTTTTAATAAGAACTTCAATTGCCTTTTTATTTACTAAAACTTTTCCTTCTTCATCTGTGCTTACACCAACACGCTTCAAGAAATCCATAAAGTTTTTGTAAGGACCATTGTTATTTCGTTCGGCAACAATTGACTGTGCAGCAGTGTCACCAATTCCCTTGATTCCTTTAAGACCAAAAACAATTCTTCCGTCTACTACGTCAAAGTAAACATCAGAACGGTTGATATCAGGCGGGTCAACTGGGATTCCCATTTTACGAGCTTCTTCTATGTAAGCCGGAAGTCCGTCTGTAGAGTTGATTTCGTTTGTAAGGTTGGCAGCCATAAATTCGGCAGGCTTATTTGCCTTGAGCCAGCCTGTACGATATGCAAGAACTGAATAAGCAGCCGCGTGCGACTTGTTAAAGCCGTAGCCGGCGAATGGGACCATTATTTCAAAAATTTCATCGGCGTGCTGTTCGGTAAAGCCTTTCTTAAGAGCACCTTCAATAAAGTCCTTTTTCTTGCCCATAAGAACTTCAGGCTTTTTCTTACCCATGGCACGGCGGAGCATGTCGGCACCACCAAGAGAGAAGCCTGCAATAATCTGGGCAACCTTCATAATCTGTTCCTGATAAACC
>JAFZLJ010000017.1 GCA_017551545.1 Treponema sp.
GGGACCACATGCGTCGGGGTCCCTGAGCCTGTCGAAGGGCCCTTAAAGTTTACATATCAAAAAGACTTTTACAATCTTTTGATTTGAATTTAATTTTGATCTGTTTCAACTTAAGCCCGTTGGTAGCAACAAAAAGTCGGCAAATGCTGAATCTTGTGACCAGCGGGATTTCTTTTGTTATGGTAACATCTTTTCCGCCGCTACCGTTGAAGGTAAAGCCTGCCATAGGGATTCCCTGGAAGAACATTGTTACAGGAAGCTGTGCAAGTTCGCCGAGCTCTGAGCTTGCAGTAAGCGATGCTTCGAATGCTCCGAATTCTTTTACATCAAGCGCGAGTACAAAGTTTGTGTTTGCCTTGCTTTCTTTGTAGGAAAGATCTATTACAAGTTCATCTTTTCCAAGTTCTGTAAACTCAACATCTTCCATATTTATATCATCAGGAGATACAGGACGGTTTATGACTTCTACGCCTTCGTCTGTACCAAGCAGGCGCTTCATTGCCTGTGTGTGCATAACGTGTTCGCAGACATTTATTGCTGTACGCTGAAGTTCTGCTCGTGTCAAGGTTCCGTCTGCAAGTGCCTTAAATGTGTTTTCGCCACTGGCATCTGTTTTGCCGTCAGGGCAGCACATGTAAATATCATTCTGGGCACGGAGCATAACTGCAAAGTTTGTTCTGTTTGGAGTTTCACCAGGTTCGTTGAGCAAAGCCCACCAGTCTGTCATAACAATTCCCTTAAAGCCCCAGTCATCGCGAAGGATTGTTGTGTTAAGGTCGTATGAACTTGAAGTGTGAATACCGTTTACAATTCCGTAAGTTGTCATTACAGAATCTCCACCATTGTGAACAACAATTTCAAAGCCCTTAAGATATATTTCACGGAGAGCGCGTTCACTTATGATTGAGTCAATTCCGTGGCGGTTAGCTTCCTGATTGTTTCCGCAGAAGTGCTTGATTGTACCTGTAACTCCTGCAGCCTGTAAGCCCTGTACCATTGCAGAACCAATAACGCCTGTTACATAAGGATCTTCAGAAAAATATTCAAAGTTTCGCCCGTTTAGCGGATGACGGTGAATGTTCAAGCCTGGTCCCAAAAGATTTTCTACGTTTGTTGCATGCATTTCGTGGCCTGTTAAAGTGTAAAGCTCTTGTACAAGACTTTTGTTAAAGGTAGAAGCTATGGAAGTTCCGTTTGGAAGAGAGAAGGCCTTCATACCACAGTCAAGGCGCATACCGGAAGGTCCGTCATCGCAGCAGGCAACCGGAATACCATAATAGTCGCGAAGGCGTGGAGAAACTCCTCCAAAAGCAGACGCAGTTCCCGGAGTTACAAGACTGCTTCCCATACCTTCACCGCGTGTAAAGCATGCAAGTTCTTCGTCTGTGAACTGAGCAACAAAATCCTGAATTGTGATTTTGCCGTCGAGTACATCTTTAAGCTTGTAGCCCTTGTCACCCGTAAAAGGAATTTCTTTTGGAAGTCGTTCCTTGCGGCGTTGCCACATATCAACTGTAGAAAGAGGAACAGCCTGCATTGTAAGTGAGCCGTCTGCATTGGCATGCATTCTTTCAAAAGCGCGAACAGGTGCATACGCTTCTTCGCACTTTTTAATTACGAGCAACTCGCACAAATCAAACTTAAATGCTTCAGTCGCAGAGCGAACATCGCTTCCGGCAAATACTGTGTAGCTTCCTTCTTCAAGAACAAAGCAGGCTTTGTTTCCTGTATAGCCGCCGTCATCATAAGAAGCAAAATTATAATATGGAATTGTAAAATCAATTTCCTGTGAAGCGCCAGACTGAAGCAGCTCTGTTTTTTCAAAGTCTACAAGCACGCGTGAAGCCTTTCCAAGCTTGCCGTTTGGGGCACCAATATAAATCTGAACAACTTCTTTTCCGGCAGTGGTTCCTGTATTAGTTACCTTTACCTTAAGAGTAATCTGTTTTGAAGCAAGGTCATTTGAGGCATTCACAGTTTCAATCTTAAAGTTAGAATAGGTAAGTCCGTAACCGAACGGGTAGAGCACCTTATCTTTTGCAAAGGTTTCAAAATAGCGGTAACCTGTAAAAATATCTTCGCAGTAGAAGTTTTCTTTAAGGTCACCGAACCATTTGTCGCTAGGATAATCTGTAATTGATTTTGCAATTGTGTCTGTGAGTTTACCGCAAGGCGCAATTTTTCCTGTAAGAACATCTGCAGTTCCAAGACCTCCGAGCATACCGCCCTGCCAAACATACATAACTGCATCAGGTTTTACTTCCTGAACAAAGCCCATGTCTATAATGTTTCCAACGTTCAATAAAACTGCTACCTTGTCAAAGCCTGCTCGAACCATTTTGAGCATATCAAGTTCTTCGTCTGTAAGAAAATATGAGCCTTTTGTTGCAGAGTTATCTTTGTCTTCACCTGCTGTGCGCCCGATTATTACAATAGCAACATCACTGGCGGTAGCAGCTTCTGAAACAAGTTCTTTTGTCAAAGGCATTTCATCCTGAGACCAGCGTTCTTTTCCCCAGCCCATGCCTTCGTCGTAAGGATTTTCTTTTTCCCAATCTTCGTAAACTTTTTTGAGTTCCTGATTTACTTTTACAAAGCCGCTTTCTTCAAGACCTTCTACAATGTTCCAGACCTTGGCAACATTTACCTTACCGCCGGAACCTGTACCGCTTTTATAGTAGTTTGTCTGGATTCTTCCGAATACAGAAACAGTAGAGTCTTTTTTAAGAGGAAGAACTCCGTTATTTTCAAGAAGAACACAACCTTCTGCAATTGTTTTGCGCGCAGTATCCTCATATACGTTCCAGTCGAGAATTGTTTTCATAGAGAGCTCCTGTGATGAATTATGAAAGCTTTTGTCTGAATATTCTAAGATTGATAAGTTTACGGAACTTGATGAATCTTATGATTCTGTCCCAAATCTTCTTTGATAATCCTACTTTACCGATTGTGTGTGCAAAGTTGTTTGGATCAACAGATTCATCGGCTGCCATTTTAGAAAGATTTTCGAACATTGCCTGATCTTTAGCACGGTCGGCATCTGTGCGGCTGTCTCTCATCTGAATGAACTTGTCGTAGAAGTCTGTCATTTTAGCATATTTCCAGAAATGCTCTTCGTAAAGAACACCTTTTTCTTTCCATGGACGCCAGTTCATCTTCCAGTGGATTATATTAAGATCTTTGTCGTCAAAGTCATCGTTTTTGTAAGAGGTTTTGTTCCAGCCAAGGTTTACCCATTTAACATTGTTGCGGCAGATAACGTTAAGGTAATCTTCATCCTGTACAACGCGGAACTTATATTTTTCAAGAAGTTCAACAAAGCGTTCTGCAACCATCTTTCTGCGCCAGCGGTGACAGTTGATAAGAAGAATACCTGCATTAAAATATGATTTACGGTTAATGCCGTCTACTTTTTCTACATAATTTCCGAATACTTCAAAGGTCTGCATTACTTCTTCAATTGCAGCACCAACATAGTAGCCGTGGATTTCTGTATTATAAAGCTTGCTTATATCTCCTGTAACTGTAATATCGCAGTCCAGGTACAAAACCTTTGCATATTCAGGGAAAATATTTGGAATAAAGATTCTGTAATATGTTTCTTTAGAGTAGTAGTCGCGAAGATGAAGCATTGACTGAATTTTATCGAGCTCTTTTGCAAGCGAAATAAACTGAATTGAAGAATTTACAGTCTTTAATTTAAGGATACTGTCAATGTTTTCCTGCTTGAGTTGTGTTGTAAGAACATAAATCTTGTAATATCTATCTTTAGCGGAATTATCTAGAAGAGAAGCAATAGCAACAGCAAGAAAAGGAATGTAATTGTCGTCTGTTGCGAAACAAATAGGAATAATCTGTTTAAATCTTGGTATTTCCATGATTTTTAAATTCTATAAGAAAAAGGGGGATTAGTCAATGTTTTTAAATAATATGGGGCCCTTTGCTTCGACAGGCTCAGGGACCCCGAGCCAATGTGGTCCCTGAGCCTGTCGAAGGGCCTCCCGCTGTTTTATTTCTCTTCGTCTTCTTCGACGAGAACCATCTTCTTGGTAACCTGAACTTTTTCTTCGTAGCAGGCGAACATCTGGTCTACATCGGCAGAAGGGAGTTTTGGTGTAAACAGGCTTACGATTGGAACGATAATCAAACCACCTACCATTGCAACGGCACCACAGTTGATTGGTGACTGAATGAAGCGGATTGCAGGGAACATGTTTACAACTGTAATTCCAACACCCCAGATGAAGTTTGCCCAAACGGCTGCCTTAGTTGTTTTCTTTGAGAAAAGTCCGTAAAGGAATGGAGCAAGGAATGCACCAGCCAAAGCACCCCAAGAGTAACCCATGAGCTGTGCGATGTATGGAACCTTGTCCGGATTAAGAGCGATTGCTACAGAAACTGCAATAAAGATTACGATGAAAACGCGCATTACAAAAACGGTTTTCTTTTCGTCTGTCTTTTTCATGCAGGTAATTTTGAGCATATCCAAAGTCAAAGTTGAGCTTGATGTCAAAACGAGTGATGACAAAGTAGACATAGAAGCCGAAAGTACGAGTACAACAACTATACCAATGAGGATATCCGGCAAGGTTGCGAGCATCTGTGGAACTATGCTGTCGTAAACAATTCCTTTTGCACTGTGAATTGCAGGTGAGTCAAAGAGGCGTCCGAATCCACCAAGGAAGTAACAGCCGCCGGCAATAACTACTGCAAATACTGTAGAAACTACCGTTCCTGTTTTTACTGCTTTTTCTGATTTAATTGAATAGAACTTTCCGACCATCTGTGGGAGACCCCAGGTACCAAGGGATGTAAGGATGATTACACCAAGAAGGTTTAATGGATCTGGTCCAAAGAAAGAAGCAAACATTCCGTTCATGCCTTTGAGTGGAGCTGCTGCAACTGACGGGTCTGCAGGAACCTGTGAAAGCTTGTTGAGTGCGCTTAAGAATCCTCCCTGGCCTGCGATAACTGCTGCAATTACTGCTATGATACCGCCGAGCATGATGAGTCCCTGGATAAAGTCGTTGATGGCTGTTGCCATGTAACCTCCAAGGATTACGTAAACTGCTGTAAGGAGTGCCATTCCGATTACACACCATTTGTAGTCAATATCAAAGGCAAGTCCGAAAAGGGTTGAAAGTCCCTTGTAAAGAGATGCTGTATATGGAATAAGGAAAATGAATGCAACTGCGGCTGCTGCTATGCGGAGCGACTGGCTCTGAAAGCGTTTACCAAAGAAGTCTGGCATTGTTTTTGCATCAAGGTGATGTGTCATTACGCGTGTGCGGCGTCCCATTACAACCCAGGCAAGAAGTGAACCTAAGAAAGCGTTTCCAAGACCGATCCAGGTAGAAGAAATACCGTACTTCCAGCCGAACTGGCCTGCATAACCAATAAATACTACGGCAGAAAAGTAAGATGTACCGTAAGCAAAAGCTGTGAGCCATGGACCAACGCTGCGTCCACCTAAAACAAATCCGTTAACATCTGTTGCCTGCTTGTGGGCATAAACGCCGACACCAATCATAATGGCAAAGAAGATAACAAGCATTAAGATTTTGATAATCATTTGAATCCTCTATGTGTGTTTCTATTTATAGTAATCCATAATATAGGAATATGGGGTGAAATGTCAATGATACTTGAATAAATTAAAAGAAGAAATATAATAGATGATAACTGTCATCCCGAACTAGATTCGGGATCTCAGAAAAAGGAGTTTATAAATGAAAAAAAGCATACTTGTTGCTGCAGTTCTTGCCTGCGCTATGATGTTTACTGCCTGTACTAAAAAGGGCGGAAAAGCTGGAAATGCTGTAGAGGCTTTAAAGTCACGTGGAGTGTTTGTTCTTGGTCTTGATGATTCGTTCCCACCGTTAGGCTTTAGAGATGATAATAACGAAATTGTAGGTTACGATATTGATCTTGCAAAAGAAGTTGCAAAGCGTCTTGGTGTAGAGTTTAAGGCTCAGCCAATCGACTGGGATGCAAAGGAAATGGAGCTTGAAACAGGTAAGATTGACTGTATCTGGAACGGCTTTACAATCACAGAAGACAGAAAAAATGCTTTGTCTATGACTTTTGCTTACCTTGATAATGAACAGGTGCTTGTTGTTCGCCAGAAGGACGGAATCAAGTCTCTTGCAGATATGAAGGGTAAGACTGTAGGTTTCCAGAGCGGTTCAAGTGCACAGGAAGCAATTGATGATAATCCTGATTTTAAGAAATCTTTGGGAGACACAGTTTCTTTCAAGGAAAATATCACAGCTTTGAACGACCTTAAGGTTGGCGGAGTTGACGGTGTTGTAATGGACAGCGTTGTTGCAAATTATTCTATTGCACAGACTGGCGAATCATTTGCTATTGTAAAGCAGGCACTTGCAAACGAAGAGTATGGAATCGGCTTTAGAAAGAAGGAACCGGAGCTTCGCGACGAAGTAGAAAGAATCCTTAAAGAAATGGCTGGTGACGGAACTGTTGCTAGAATTTCTGCTAAATGGTTTGGTTCAGACATTTCTGTAATCGCTAAATAGGCCTTCTGGTGCCGTCTGGGGTGTACTTTGCTTTCTGAACGATACGTAAAAATGATTCTGGTGATGCTCAAGGGTTCTTGTGTGTCACTCGAAGTTTTCTTTTTGACTCTGCTTTTTGCAATTCCTCTTGCAATGCCTATTACAATGGGAAGAATGTCAAAAAACAAGGTTTTGTCTTTTATTACAAATGTATTTCTTCTTGTAATCAGAGGTACACCTCTTATGCTTCAGCTGCTGGTCGTTTATTTTGGACCAGGGCTTTTTATACGCTGGCTCAATGATATAGGCTATGATGTATCGTTCCGTTGGAATCGTTTTGCGGCTGCTATAATTGCCTTGAGCATAAACTACGCAGCTTACTTTGCAGAAATCTATCGCGGCGGAATTGAGTCTATTCCTAAGGGCCAGTATGAAGCATGTAAGGTTTTAGGCTACACTCGTGGTCAGACATTTTTTACTATTATATTACCGCAGGTAATTAAACGAATCGTTCCTGCAATGGGTAACGAAGTAATTACTCTTGTAAAGGATACTGCACTTGTTTCGGTAATCGGTGTTTCCGAGCTTTTGATGATTGCCAAAGAAAGACAGGGTGCTTTGTTCTCGTTCTGGCCTTTGTTCATTGCAGGAGTTTTTTACTTCTTTATGAACTGGGTTGTGTCTGTAGTGTTCAGACAGTTAGAAAAAAAGCTTGGATATTATAACTAGGGTACGGATGATTTTATGGAAGAAATAATCAGTGTTAAAAACTTAAAAAAATCATTTGGTACTCTTGATGTTATAAAAGACATTTCTTTTACTGTAGAAAAGGGCCAGGTGCTCAGTATAATCGGTCCTAGTGGTTCTGGAAAATCTACAATTCTGCGATGTATCTCACAGCTTGAAGATGTTACTGACGGTACGATTACTATTTGTGGACAGACTCTGGTAGAGAAGGGGCAGTATTGCAATAAGGAGCAGCGCCACAATATTATTTTACAGAGCGGCCTTGTTTTCCAAAACTTCAATCTTTTTCCGCATTATTCGGTTTTGCAGAATGTAATGCAGCCACAGATTAAGGTACTCAAAAAGTCAAAGGACGAAGCAGCCCAGACAGCCATGATCTTGCTTGAGCGAATGGGACTTGCCGATAAAGCAGATTCTTACCCATGCCAGCTTAGCGGTGGTCAGCAGCAGCGAGTTTCTATTGCCCGTGCCCTTGCACTTAAACCTCAGGTTCTTCTTTTTGATGAGCCAACAAGTGCGCTTGACCCTGAACTTACCGGTGAAATCCTTGCTGTTATAAAAGAGCTTGCTGCCGAAAAAATGACAATGGTTGTAGTAACCCACGAAATGGCCTTTGCCCGCGATATTTCCACCCACATAATTTTTATGGATGGTGGAGTTATTGTAGAAGAAGGAAATGCCGGTGAGGTTATAGAAAATCCAAAGCAGGAAAGGACGAAGCTTTTCCTTTCGCGCTTTTCTTCAAAATAATTATTCAATAAGTATACAGTTTTGTAATAGTCAAATGCCTCTTTTTATGTCACAATAATCTTATGGAAAATACATTTTTAAAATACGGCTACAGCCAGGAAGAAATTGACAAGCGTGTAGCAGACACTTTTACAGAGATTTTTGAAAGACCGTGGAGCCGCTTTTATTTTGAAGGAATTGGAGACACCGGCTACTTTATGGATACCGGAAACTGCGACGCCCGCACCGAAGGAATGTCTTACGGCATGATGATGTGCGTCATGAACGAACGCAAAGACATTTTTGACCGCATGTGGAAGTTCGCAGTAGATTTTATGTACATGACCGAAGGCCCAATGGCCGGCTATTTTGCCTGGTCAGTTGGCCCTGATGGCAAAAAGAATGCCTGGGGACCTGCTCCGGATGGTGAAGAATTTTTTGCAATGGCTCTCTTTTTGGCCGGCCGCAAATGGGGTGATGCAGAAGGGGAAAGCATCTACAACTACACCATGTGGGCTCGTCGGATTTTACATACCTGTGTTCATCATAAGTTCCCTATGTGGAATGCAGAGAACGCTTACGTACTTTTTGTGCCGGCTTGTCCATTTACAGATCCTTCATATCATCTTATGCATTTTTATCATTATTTTGCCATGTGGGCAGATGAAGAAGATAGGGATTTCTGGAAGCGAGCAGAAAATGCCAGTCGCGAGTATCTTGCTAAAGCGTGCCATCCTGTAACTGGTATGAATCCTGAATATGGCAATTTTGACGGAACACCTAATCCTTTTGGTCCACCAGATGGACATGGAGATTTCTACAGTGATGCTTACCGCACTGGAGCAAATATTGGTCTGGATTCTTTGTGGCATGGTCATACCCCAGAATTTGAAAAGATTGCAGATAATCTTGTAAACTTTTTTGCAGATATTGATCCTGCTGATTATAAGAAATATCACATTGATGGAACGCCTGTATTGCTGGCTGATGGCACCGAAGAAAAAGCTCTGCATCCGGTTGGACTTTTGGCTACATTAGCTCAGACAACTATGGCTTGTTCTCCTGCTGCTTCTGATGCGGCTGAAAAAATTGTGCGTCGTTTCTGGGATACACCATTACGCATGGGTGAACGCCGCTACTATGATAACTGTCTTTACTTATTTGCCATGCTGGCGTTGAGTGGGAAGTATGGGGTGGAATAGCCTTTTTTTAATAAAAGGATTTGAATAAATGAAACTAATTTCATATAGACTAAAAAATGACAGAGGTTTTGCTCCAAATCCATATTTCTTCTGGAAGATATTCACAATTTATGTTTGGATGACACTGAAAAAATTCACATAGCTCTTTAAATTGTTCAATTGAACAATTTAAAGAGCCATATGAGAATTATGGTAAACAACCGAGAAAAAAAATGATTAATAAATTTTTAGAATTAATAAATAAATTTTAAAAATTATCAGATTTATGCCTATTACACTTTTGACATAATAAACGAATATTTCTCACTGTAGAGGAACCACCTTTTGAAAATGGGAGTTCATGATCAAATTCAATATTTTCTCGAGAACCACAGATTACACAACGTCCTTGGTCTCTAAGAAAAACTTCACGTTTTACCGCACTTGGAATAGCCGGCCGTTTTCTTTTTGGATTATTAACTATTACATCTGATTCATGAAATTCAATCTTTGTTTTAAGCTGTTCATATTTTTCATCTTCAGCATAAATTTTTTCTTTAACTCGCAGCAATAATTCATCATCTGATAAAATCTCATCAAAATCTGCTTGATATAAACAGTTTCTGTATAAAAAGAAAGCAATAGTGTCAAATCGTTTTGAATACATTAATACTTGTTTTTTATGCTTCTTAATATTCTTTGTATCTATATCGATAGCATATCTGATTACATGAGATTGTTTATATAATGGTTCATTTTTTGTAATAACACTATATGTTTTATCTACAGTATTTTCTTCAAGAATAAATACATATTGTGAATAATTAAAATTATTCCTTACAATAAATTCTAAATCAGAATCTTCTGCATATAATTCATAATTATTTTTATATTTCTTTTGAAAAAGAATACTCTCTGGTGTATCTTCGTAAATGATTTCTTTTACAGTTTCTTGAAATAATAATGATTCATATTCTTTGTTAAATGCACTTTCTATTTTTGAAAGTTTTCTTAATTTTATTCTTTTTTCTATTTCAATCTTATCTGCTTTCGATTTAAATAGTTTAGTTGAAATTTCATCTTCTATTGATTTAATTTCTTCATCATTTAATTCATAAAAAATATGTTTTTCATTTGCATAAAGAAATGGATTCTTATTATATAAAGATTGTATATCTATAATTTCTCTTGGAAATATTTCAGCTTCTATTCTTTTTTGTAAGTTTTCTAATTGGTTTTGATAATGTTGTTTAATATTGGCTAGTTGTTCATTATATATTTCATTGTATTGTTCATTTATAACTGAACAGGAATACAATGCTTTAGAGAAATTATGAGGAAAAATATTGTTCGGGTCAGGCGAAAAAAGCCACTTAGCGCCAATCAGAAAAAGCCAATTTTTGACAAACGAAAAGAACCAAAACTACCCGAATCAGACCTCCTTTTTAGAGTAATTCAGGCTGTTCCATCACAGGAGCAGCTTTTA